>JBFYPP010000034.1:0-13524 GCA_041303255.1 Chitinophagia bacterium
TAACAGTACCAATCAAATCTGGCTCGTTTAATTTTCCTTTAATTTCTAGTCTGCCATTTCCAATACCTTCCATTTTGCTGAATACAATACCAAGATAGGGCTCCAACAAAGACAAGCTTACGTTTCTAATATCGATATCCGTATCAATTTCCTGGTTACTGCTGTCTTTCAAATTTAGTTTCCCTCTTACGTCTAATTCATAATTTGGATTATTTGATTCGAAAAAGAAGCTGGCTCTTTTTTCATCATTATCCCAGAAGCCAGTTAGCGAGGTAAGTCCAATTGAATCATCTTCAAACCTTGTTTTTTCAGTTTGTGCATTCAGGTACAATTTGAATTTATCAAATGGATCCTGAATAGTTAAGTCACCGGAAGTCAATCCTTGTATCTGTGGTTCTTTCAATACAAAGGGGAGCAATTCTCCCAAATTAACCTTGTTCATGGTTAAGATAATAGTTTGCGGACTATTCGCTTCATAAGGTAGCGTAATCAGACCAATAGATTGATCGCCGTTTGTGAGTCTGAAATTGGTTGATTCAAATCGTTTTCTGCTAATCAAGACTTCTCCATCCTTTTCAATGTTCCATGTTTTTTCATTGAACACCAGCGTGGAGGGATTAAAATGCACCTTGATGCCCTCTTCTATATTTTCAACATAACCCTGTAGCCTTGCTCCATAATCTGATTGTTCTGAAAAGGTATTGATGTTGAGGAAAGAAATATTCTTGGAAGACCGAATTTCTATTTCATTTTTTGGAAAAGAAAGACTGTCGTTAAAAACAACGGCACTTGTTTTTGAAGTGATTAATAAACTATCGGCATCGCCATTGGCATGTAGTTCAAAGTCGTAGGTTGAGAAATTGTTGTATTCCAATTTCGGTATGCTTGCATCCAGCTGAAATAGCTTTTCTTTGGTGTTGATCTTTCCCTCTATTTTGCTATAACTCAATCCACTTATTCCATTGTCTAAGATCTTAGTAAATGCGGTTGAGTTTTTCAACTCAAGTTTAAAGGTCAAGTCAAATTCCTCGCTCGGAGGAGCCATTTTTGTAAAATACAAAGGATAGTAAGAATAGAAATATTGGTTGAGGGTTGCCGGTAACTCTTCAAATGTGAATTGCCCTTCCATGCTGGCATCAATGTCTTTACCCAATACGGCAAGCGACCTGAAATTCTCTGTAGTGGCCGCTTTGAAGGTTAATGTATCGAAATTGTATGCCTGGTTGTTTCTGTAAACAGTGAGGTTGGAAAACTTTGCTATTCCATTCAGATTGTCCGGGTCGTCACCAACCAAATCAATTTCTGCTTTTCCGTTAAATTGAAGGGGAAGTGAGGTTAGGTTGATTTTTTGCAAATCGGAGGAAAACACTTCAGCCTCTGCCAGGGTTCTTGGAATACTGTCATTAAAATCCACGACTGCTTGCAATTTGGCCATTAAATTTTCGTCGTTGATATCAAGGCTGGTCTCTAATCTATTTTTTGCGTAAATGCCTTTGGCAATTAAATCTTTATATACATAACCATTAAATCCTATACTTGATATGGTAGCATCATAACCAATTCCTTTTGCGTCTGAACGCACGAGATAAGATGCTGATATTTTTTCTAATGAATCGATTTTTAATAACTGCCCAATCTCAAAATTTGAAATTGATCCACCCAATTCAAAACTCATTTTCTTTTCGCCTGGGTATTTGATTTTTACATCCGTTGTCAAACTGCCAATTGCAGTCCTGAGATTTCCTTTGGTTCGGATTAAATTCTCAGTAACACTGACATTGCCACTGTAATTAAATTTTCCAATAGCGTTTATGTCTAGCGGTATGCTCTTCTTCAACATCGGTAATGCCTTGTACAAATCAGCAATTGAAGATGACACTATTGCATTGTCCAGTCTGTATTCTGCGATATCCGTATCTGGTAGTCCTGTTATGTGTAGGTCGCCTCTAACGAAAGTATGTTCGCCATAGTCGAGTTCAATATTGTCTGCAAATAAGTTGGCAACCGGACCATTTACTTTTCCATCTAATTTTAATTTTATTTTTTCGCCTTTGAGTTGTGGGGCAAAAAAAGCAAGATCCCTAAAGTCCAACACACTCTCTCGGATGTCTCCTTCCAAATTCACATTCGTTACAAACTCCGCCATGTCATCTGTGAAATTTTTATATTTCATGGAGAACGAGTGACCGATTCTACTATAAGGTGTTTTGATGTCCAGGTTCTTGAAAGACATTTCGGTAGGATCCATTTTCATCAACGCTGTTAAGGATAACACATCAAATCCACTTCTTTCTTTGGTACTAAGCAAAACTTCTGCGCTAATGGTATCATTTGATAAAATAAAATTATTGAGTGAGCCATTGATGTTTTTGAAATCAATGTGTTCGCTATCAAAGTAGGGTAGTGGTTCCGCAGTTGAATTTAAATCGCTTTTAAATTCCCCTCTTTTTAATATTATGCTCTTGGCAGTAATTTTCCATTGTTCTGGATTCCAGTGAAGTTTGCCCTCGACTCTCGGTTCAGTTATCGGTATTAAAGAGTCTGGTCTTAATCCCTCGTATTGGTTTAATTTAAAATAAGGTTCCTCAATCAATATTTTATCAAGTGCAATTTTGTTGTTCTTGATATCGATTTGGTTTGCACTGAGCGTAAAACGTTTCAGTGAAATCAACTGGTCTTCGCCTCTCCATTTATCGATGGTATGGTAGTGAATATGGTCTAACTCAATTTCCTTGAGGTCGAGGGCAATGTTGCTAGGCTGACTGGCAGTTTGTTTGTCGGAGGATAGGGCATCGATTATAAAATTATAGTTCCAGCTACTATCGGTTCTCTTGGTGTTGATGTAGGCATTCGATAGACCAAAATATTGGATGGTTATTTTGTCCTTGATAAAAAACCAGTCGGTTATTTTCAATTTTAAACTACCGGCATATACTAAGGTGTCTTTGGACTGGTCTCGAATTAAAAATTCGTTGAAATAAAATCTATTGAATAAAGAGAAATCGACGGACTTAATATTGATTTCTGTTTTTAATGCCTTACCCGCTTCCTTGATGGCATATTGCACAAGTCTGTTTTGAACAGATGGAATTCTGATCAATAACCAAAGCAACAGGATGAGCCCCGCCAACGACGCAATCACATAACCCAATATTTTGACTCCCTTCTTCAGATGCAGAATTTGATGTAAAGTTACCAAGAATACTATCAATAAGCTGAAGCATGGTCGTCACCACGCTTATCTGCAACGGCTTCGATTTGCAATAGCTTCTTGCCTTTCCAATTGAGTTGGATGACTTCTGTCCGGCCAATCTGACCTCGATTCACCACTTTATACCCCATTTTTTCTAAGTCCTCTTTAACCGCTGTTGGAAATTCTTTTTCCACCATCAGCTGGTCGGGTAACCATTGGTGGTGGAATTTGGGGTTGTTGACTGCATCCAATGGAGATTGACCGAATTCAAGAATATTCACCAAAGTCTGAAATACTGAAGTAGGTATTGTTGTACCTCCGGGGGTACCTACCACCAAATAAGGTTGCTTGTTTCTCAAAACGACAGTCGGTGTCATTGAACTCAACATCCTTTTGCCGGGCTGGATGGCATTTGCTTCTTTTCCTACTGCACCATACATATTGGCAACTCCAGGTTTCACACTGAAATCATCCATTTCGTTGTTCATCAAAAAGCCCGCACCACCTACAACTGTTTTTGAACCATAACCGCCGTTTAAGGTGGTGGTAACGCTGACAACGTTTCCGTATTGGTCGGCGACCGACAAATGCGTGGTCTCTTCACTTTCTGGATTTACTTTTCCTGGAGAGACAGATTCACTTGGGGTTGCTTTGCCCGGGACAAAATCTTTCATGCGTTCCTTTAAATAAGCTGCGCTTGATAATGTCTTTACTGGCACCTTCACAAAATCCTGGTCGCCCATGAATTCTGCTCTATCTGCATAAGCCCTTCTTTCCACTTCTGTCATCAGTTGTACCGCCTCTTTGGAATGAAATCCCATTTGCGCAATGTTTCTGTCTGCAATCATCTTCATCATCTGCTCCATCAAGAGTCCGCCGCTACTGGGCATGGGCATGCCAATTACAGTATATCCTTTGTAGTCAAAAACCATTGCATCGCGTACGACAGCCTTGTAATTTTTTAAATCATCCAGACTGATCATTCCTCCACCTCTTTGCATTTCCTCTACTAACAGTCTAGCCGTCTCGCCTTCATAAAATCCCTTCATGCCTTCCTCACGGATGCGCGTTAAAGTTGCGGCCAATTCTGTTTGGACCAAAGTATCACCAGCTTTCCAGTTTTCGTTTTTTACAAATGCAGTTGGCTTGGTATTGTATTTTTCAAAAGCCGCTTTGTTTCCATTCAACGAAGAAGCCTCGGCAGCGGTAATAGAAAAACCTTTTGCCGCAAGATCAATTGCTGGCTGTATCAATTCTTTGAATGGAAGCTTGGCATAGGGAAGGGAAGCAAATAATCCTGCTATGGTTCCAGGTACACCACTGGCCAAATGTCCATGCTGACTCAAATTCATTTGTGGATTTCCTTCTTTGTCCAAATACATATTTCTTGAAGCCTTCCCAGGTGCTTTTTCGCGGTAGTCGATTGCAATGGATTTCCCTTTTTCAGTATGCGCCACCAAGAATCCGCCTCCACCAAGATTACCTGCACCTGGATAGACAACCGCCAATGCCAATTGGGTAGCAATGGAAGCATCAAATGCGTTGCCGCTTTTTTTTAAAATTTCAATACCAACCTGGCTGGCAATTGGGTGGGCGGTAGATACTGCGCCGTTTGTGCCGACCGCCCTTTTTTCAATCGTATACTGAAATGGATTGATTTGGGCGTTCGTCTGATTAAACAGCAGTAAACTGAATAAAAAGAAGAACGTGAATCGGCTTAAAGGAAATCCAATTTTTTTCATGGACTAAAGATAATCAGCTTTTTAAAAGAAACTTTTATCTCTTGTTCTTCTTCGCCCTCATTTCTTTATTTTTAAACGATTATTAACGGCGTTTTACATGAAAAGAATCCATTTTATAGGTTTTTGCTTTCTGTTCTTGCTATTCAATACTGGTTTATCGTTTTCTGCAATTGCGCAAAAACAGCACCAGATGAGCAGCGGTGAGATTTTGCATAGCATCAAAAAGCTAAACGTGTTGGGTAGTGTATTGTACGTAGCTGCGCATCCTGATGATGAAAATACCCGTTTGATTGCGCACATGGCCAAAGAAAGACAATACCATACTGGGTATTTGGCGATTACAAGAGGGGACGGTGGTCAGAATTTAATTGGTATTGAACAGGGAGTTGAGTTGGGAATGATCAGAACGCAGGAATTATTGGCTGCAAGAAGAATTGATGGTGGACAACAATTCTTTACACGTGCATACGATTTTGGGTATTCAAAAAGGACAGATGAAGCATTGGCGATATGGGACAAAGAAAAGGTGTTGTCAGATGCAGTGTGGGTAATTAGAAATTTTAAACCGGATGTAATCATCACCAGATTTCCTGAGGATAGTCGCGCTGGCCACGGCCACCATTCCGGTTCTGCAGTAATTGCCAGAGAAGCTTTTGTAGCTGCAGCAGATCCAAACCGTTTCCCTGAACAATTCAAATATGGTGTTAGTCCCTGGAAGACAAAACGAATTCTGTGGAACACATTTAGTTTTGGCTCTACCAACACGACTGCCGAAAACCAAATGAAAATAGAAGTGGGACAATACATCCCATTACTAGGAAAAAGTATTGGTGAAATTGCAGCTGAAAGTAGAAGTCAGCATAGAAGCCAAGGCTTTGGTTCCGCATCATCAAGAGGCACATCCACTGAATATTTCATACATGTTTTGGGTGAAAAGGCAGAGAAAGACCCTATGGATGGTATTGACCTGTCTTGGAACCGTGTAAAGGGTGTAGATGACATTTCAGCACAAGTAGATGCTTTAGTGGCATCCTTTGATCCACAACATCCTGAAAATGCCATTGCAAAATTGATCGCCATCAAAAAAGAATTGAACAACATTGGTGATGCGTATTGGAAAAAAATCAAAACTCAAGAAGTAGACCAGTTGATACTTATGTGCGGTGGGTTACACATAGAAGCCTTGTCGAACAAAAAACAAATCAAACAGGGGGATACTTTGCAGGTATCTCTTACCATCAACAACCGCTCTGGTGCTGATGTAAAAATTCAAGAAGCAGGTTTGCGAGGTATTGTCGCACAAGAGCAAGTACAATTAAAAAAGAACAACAACTGGGCCCAATTTTTCTCACTGCCTATTTCTTCATCAGAAAGTATCACTCAACCTTATTGGCTGGTGAATGAAATGAACACTGGTTTTTTCAATGTGAGCAATCAAACATTGATTGGTGATGCAGAAAACAAGCCCAGTTTCCAAGTACATGTTAAACTGACTGTGCAAGGCGAGAACATCGAAGTACATCAGCCTGTGCAATACAGATTTGTCAATCCAGCAATTGGAGAGTTCTTCCATCCTGTCTATGTTGTTCCTGGTAAAGAAGATAAGAATAGAAAAATGCATGAAATTGAATACGAGCATATTCCATCTTTGTTGTATTTCGCGGATACTAAAAATATAGTTCTTCCTGCGGGGTTAAAAACGACCGGTAAAAAAATCGGATATCTTGTAGGTGCAGGAGATAAAGTGCCTTCTGCATTGGAGATGATGGGATTTGAGGTGGTAGAGTTGGGAAAGAACGACATCTATGCTGAAAAGCTAAGGCAATTTGATGCAATCGTAGTGGGTGTAAGGGCTTACAATGTGAACGAGTGGTTGAATGAAAAACATGCAATACTCATGGACTATGTAAACGAGGGTGGTAATATGGTGGTGCAATACAATACCAATAGTTTTGCTGGTCCCATTGCAAAAATGAAAATCGGACCAAAACCTTTTGCGATTTCTAGAGGAAGGATAACCGAAGAAGATGCAGAGGTTAAATTCATTGATCCCAATCATCCGCTGTTGAATTTTCCGAACAAGATTACACAAGACGACTTTGGTGGTTGGATTCAAGAACGTGGAATTTATTTTGCAGAAGGATTTTCCAATGATTACAAAGCGGTTCTTTCGATGCACGACCAAGGTGAAGAAGATTTGTTGGGAAGTTTGATTGTGCGTAATGAAGGCAAAGGACGGTTTATATATACAGGATTGGCTTTCTTTAGAGAACTGCCAGCTGGTGTTGGAGGTGCATACCGTTTGTTTGCTAATCTTGTTTCAAATCCAAATAGAAAATTGAATGAGTCAAAATAAACCAAGGAGGTCTCCTGCATTTGCTGCAATCGTTGGTATTGCAGTTGGACTCTTAATTGCATTGGTTAGAAAAAAATTAGCCTTGGGTTTGCTCATTGGAATTATAGTTGCAGCTATTATTTATAAACGCGACAAACGATGAGTGTTCTTGATTGGTTGGTCTTGGTTGTTACATTGTTTCTTGTTGTAATCTATGGTGTTTACAAAGGGAAGGCAACCAAAGACATCAATGGATATTACCGCAGTGGCAGGCAATTGCCCTGGTACATGGTGATGTTGAGTATTGTGGGCACCCAAGCCAGTGCGGTAACTTTTTTATCTGGTCCTGGTCAATCGTATACCGATGGTATGCGGTTTCTTCAATATTATTTTGGTCTTCCTCTGGCGATGGTGGTACTGTGTATCACGTTTGTCCCTATGTTTCATAAACTCAATATTTATACGGCATATGAGTTTTTGGAAAAAAGGTTTGATAGAAAAACCAGGACCTTCATCGCGTTTTTATTTTTACTTTCTCGTGCTTTAGCAACTGGCATTAGTGTTTATGCTCCTGCTATCATTCTTTCTTCCGTATTGGGTTGGAACATTTATGTCACCAACGTTATTATGGGCGGCATCGTTATTTTGTACAGCATCAGTGGTGGAGCCAGGGCGGTCGCTTATACACAGCAATTACAATTGGCCATCATATTTGCTGGACTCTTCCTTGCTGCATTTTTGTTGTTGAACATGTTACCAATTGGAATGGGTTTTAGTGAAGCACTTGCTTTGGGAAAGCAAATGGGAAAGATGAATGTGATTACCACAGGCATTACAGAAGAGGGGTTCGACTGGAACGATCGGTTCAATATTTTTAGTGGTGTAATTGGTGGATTTTTTCTTGCGCTATCTTATTTCGGGACAGACCAAAGTCAGGTTGGTCGTTATCTTACTGGAAGTTCAATCAGAGAGAGCCGCATCGGTCTCATCATGAATGGTATTGTTAAGATCCCCATGCAATATTTTATTTTGGTGATTGGTGTACTCGTCTTTGTGTATTACATGTTCAATGCTTCACCACTTTTTTTCAATCAGTTGGCTGTCGATAAATTAAAAGCGACAGCTTATAAAGAACAGGTAATTAAAATAGAGGAAGACCATACACGGCTTACTGCGCAAAAAAAACAATTGCTTGGTCAGTGGGAAACGGGAGATCAACAAAAAATTGCACTTGAATTAAAGTCGATCAGCGACCAAGAACAGGGGAACAGGAAAAAAATAAAGGACATGGTGAAGGAATCCGGAATCGCCATTGAGCAGTCGGATACCAATTATATTTTCATTCGCTTCGTTACAGACCACATGCCCAAGGGATTGGTTGGATTGCTGATAGCGGTTATTTTCCTTGCAGCCTGGGGAAGTATTTCTGCAACACTCAATTCGCTTTCTTCTTCAACCTTAATTGATTTTCACAAAATACACATCAATAAAAATCCAACGGAATCCGAAGAGTTCAGTCTATCTAGATTGTACACTCTGTTTTGGGGGATGTTTTGCATCATTTTTGCGCAGTTTGCAACCAACCTGGGTAGTTTAATCGAAGCAGTAAACATTTTGGGTTCTTGGTTTTATGGGGTGATGCTCGGCGTATTTTTGGTCGCTTTTTATTTAAAACGAATTGGTGGCAATGCAGTCTTTATTGCAGCAATTGCAGGCGAGGCCTTGGTATTGATGATGTATGGATTTACCAATATTGGATGGCTTTGGTTAAATGCAATAGGTGCATTGGCCGTACCTTTGTTTTCGTTAATGTTGCAACCATTTTTTAAAAAAACCGAGATAACTAGTTTGTAGAAATGTTTACAGTCGGACTCAATAATTTATCAAATAGAGAGCAGTGGTTGGAAGCAACCTTGAAATCTTTACCTGCTGGTTTGACTATCCTTGATGCAGGAGCAGGAGAGTGTCCGTATAAAAAATGGTGTTCCCATCTTAACTATATTTCACAAGACTTTGGTCAGTATGAAGGAACGGGAGAGGCGGGTTTGCAAACAGGTAGTTGGGACAATACAAAGCTGGATATCGTTTCAGATATCGTTGCTATTCCATTGGGTGATGCATCTGTGGATGTAATTATGTGCACAGAAGTATTTGAACATATTCCTAATCCACTAGCGGCATTAAAAGAGTTTCAGCGCTTGTTAAAGCCAGGAGGGTATTTGATTTTGACATCTCCATTTGTAAGTTTCACTCATTTTGCGCCATATCATTTTTCTTCTGGGTTTAGTCGCTTTTACTACCAGCACCATTTACCCAATTTTGGTTTTGAAATAAACCAAATGGATTTAAGTGGAAACTTCTTTGATTTTGTGGCACAAGAAAACAGAAGAATCAAATGGGTAGCAGATAAATACCTCGGTAAGAAAATAAACTTACTGGAAAAAATCATCATCCACCTCAATCTTTGGGTCTTGCAGAAATATGCCAAACAAGATAATAGTTCACAAGATTTGGTTTGTTATGGAATACATGTTTTGGCAAGAAAAAAGGCATAACAAGGTCATGGAACAGAATTGACGTACTTTTATGCCATGCAATCAACTTCTTTTTCCATTGCGGATGCACTTTCTAATTTACAGATCAAGGAATTAAATAAGATGCAAAATGCTTCCTTAGAAGCCAATACATCAAATGACTCCGTGGTATTGTTGGCAGATACTGGCTCGGGAAAGACCCTGGCTTTCTTGCTTCCTGTCGCACAATTGTTGAAAAAAGAAAAGCCTGTTTGTCAGGCACTCATCGTAGTATCCTCTCGTGAGCTTGCTTTACAAATTGAGCAAGTGTTCAAGAAAATGGGGACGGGTTTCAAGATTACTTGTTGCTATGGGGGTCACTTGAGAGAGACAGAGGAAAATAACCTGAAGCAGGCCCCCTCGCTTATTGTGGGCACTCCTGGTCGACTTGCAGACCATATTCGTAGAGGGAATATTGTAACTACTCATATCGAAACGTTAGTGTTAGATGAATTTGATAAATCACTCGAACAGGGTTTCGAAGCGGAAATGTCATTTATCATTTCGTCTTTGCCGGCATTAAAAAAACGCATTCTGACTTCCGCTACGGAGGCAGTCGAGATACCAGATTTTGTCGGACTGAAAAATAAAGTTGAAATTAATTTCCTAACAGGGGAGAAGTCCGAAGCCTTGGCCGTTCAAATGGTCAGAAGCCCTGACGCCGATAAATTAAAAACACTGTTCAAGCTAATTTGTACACTCGGTAATCGATCTACTATTGTTTTTTGTAACCAAAGAGAATTTGTAGAGGAAGTCAGCCATTTTCTCAAAGACAAAGGCATTGTAAATGTGTTTTACCATGGCGCGATGGAACAGCAAGAGCGAGACATTGCTTTGTGTAAATTCAGAAATGGTACTTCCAATCTTTTGGTGACTACCGATCTTGCAGCACGTGGACTGGACATTCCAAACATCCGATATATTGTCCATTTTCAGCTGCCCACCAGTCAGGAATCTTTCATCCACCGCAACGGACGTACTGCCAGAATGGAAGCCAGCGGGACAGCTATTCTGTTGCTAGCTCCGCACGAAACAATTCCAGCCTACATCCAGCCGGAGCCAACAGAAATTGAATTGTTAGACAATGCGCCATTGCCATCAAAGCCAGATTGGACGACTTTCTACGTGAGTGCAGGCAAGAAAGACAAGGTGAACAAAATTGACATTGTAGGATTTCTCACAAATAAAGGTCGATTGAAAAAAGAGGATATCGGCTTAATTGAAGTCAAAGACTTTTTCTCTTTTGTCGCGGTACGAAAAGCCAATGCAGGTAACGCTTTACAGCACATAAAAGATGAGCGAATCAAGAACAAGAAAGTGAAGATTGATATTGCTAAATAACTATACAATTGTTAACTTTGATAGTATCATCTGATACTATCATGAAACCGCTTTATTCAATAACTCCTGCTATTTTAACCTTGATTTCATCCATTTCAGAGAAATTGGGTATCATCAATGCCAGTCATTTACAAGCACCTAGGACGGAGTTGAGAAAAGCAAATCGAATCAAGACAATCCATTCCACACTTGAAATTGAAGGCAACACGCTCAGTCTTGATCAGGTTACTGCAGTTATTGAGAACAAGCGGGTTATAGCGCCACAAAAGGATATTCTTGAGGTAAAGAATGCCATCCATGTATATGATGCCTTGCAAAGTTTCAATGCATCAAGTTTAGCATCTTTTCTAAAGGCACATGCCTTATTGATGCAAGGATTAATCATGAAGCCTGGAAAATTCAGATCTGCAGGTGCAGGGAATGTTAAAGGCTCCAAATTAACCCATCTCGCACCCAAAGCAAATATGGTAAAAGCTTTGATGAATGACCTTTTCTCTTACTTAAAAAACGACAAAGATCTTTTGTTGATCAAGAGTTGTGTGTTTCATTATGAGCTTGAGTTTATACATCCTTTTGAAGATGGCAATGGCAGGATGGGTCGACTTTGGCAGTCGGTAATTTTGAAGGAACTCAATCCGATCTTTGCTTTTTTACCTGTTGAAACAATCATCAAACAAAAGCAAGCGGAATATTATAAGGTCCTTGCAAACTGGGATAAATTAGGCAATTCAACACTATTTATAGAATTTTTTCTAGCAGCGATTGATAAAGCTTTGTCTGAACAATTAGGTGAGCGAAGGTCTCCTTTATCAGCAGAGGAGCGCATGAAAATTTTCAGAGAACAATTTGGAAAAAATGAGTTTTCCAGGAAAGATTATTTGGAAAATTTCAAAGCTATTTCTGCTCCAACTGCCAGCAGAGACCTAAAAGCGGCAGTCGATAAAAAAACGCTTAAGCGAAAAGGGGAGAAGAGATTATCTGTTTATAATTTCTTAAAATAAAAAACCAAGTCAATACCTTTTTACATACTCCTGCGTGGTCATTCCAGTGATGCTTTTAAATGCCAGGTAAAATGTGACGTAAGAAGAAAAACCGACTGTTTCTGAAAGGGATTCCACTGTTTTTTCACGCAGGTAACCGTTCTCCAATAATTTAGTGGCATCGTGGATACGGACAATCTTCTTGTAATCGGTAAAACTTTCTGTGCAGTGATATTTGAAGATATATTGGATGTGACTGACAGGTGTTTTTATGGCAGCTGCAATATCTTCCAGACTTAAATCGGGATTTCGAAACGCTTCGCTACGGAAAGAGAATTCCTCTATTTTACGGACATATTCGTTGAGTACAGCGGATATTTTTTCCTCCATTTTTTTGTCCTTCTCACTCACAATGGGCGTTAATGCACCATCAGTTTCCCAAACTGTATGAAGCACTACTTTTTCGATGACCGTATCAATGGTTTTGTTTAAAAAATTATATCCGTAAAGAATCTCTGGGGTCAGCATGATTTTTACAAAAACACCAGACCACATCAAAGCGGTTATCCAGAGGTATTGGTTGTTGTTGATATAGTATTTGTTCATCAAATAACCAGTGCTAAAACGGATAACTATGATCAGTATGAAGCTGACATACAGTAGAATGGTCCAGTTTTTAATCAACCTATTTTGGTTCTGGATTGCTTTGATTTCACTTTTTCTTCGCCAAACGTTGTTCATCAGCAGTTTATAGCCCCTATAGGCATAGAACAATAAAAACAGTGTTAAAACCAAAAAGAAGATTTTTCTCAAAACAACCTCATTGTCATTGGGAACAAGGTTTTTTGATATAAAAATGACAATAAATAAGATAGGAGCTATAAAATGAAGGATGTTGTCAAATGCAAACTTGTTTTCCTTTACAATATTTTCAAAATAAAGGAAAAAGCAAGGCATTAGCATAACAGTGGCTACATCCAGAAAAATAGTAAACCTATGGAAGTTTAGATTCGGAATAACTTCTATCATACCATATGCCATAAACCTAAATGCCTGAAATACAATAATGATGGTCAGGTATTTGTTAATCAAAGATTTATTCTGCTGTTCATTTTTTCCATAAATAGACGCTACACAGATAAAACCCAGGGTTGCAGTAATGAATAAAATAACGATGGACAGCATTATTTGTAATTGTTGATTTGAGAAGAAAAAGTGTAATCAGGTCTATCTCTTCTCTATTTATTTGAAGACTAAATTAGTTTTAATTCAAATAGCCGCCATTGTAAGAAATATTTCAAAAAGCATAAATACTCTTTCAAAAGACAGGAATTGATCAATTCAATCCCAATAAACGAAC
>JBFYPP010000035.1:0-12988 GCA_041303255.1 Chitinophagia bacterium
AGGACCAGTAACTCCCGCAAAACCATTGGCAACAAAACCACCGTTCAACATGCTGCTCAACTGTGGACTAGCAAAACCTAAAATTCCAGTTAGAGATAATGTTGGAAACATGGCAGCTTTTGCTATCCCAATTCTTTGGAATTGTGCTTTCAGGCTTTGCTCAGCAGCAACTATATCCGGTCTTCTCTCTAATAATTGAGAAGGTAAGCCTGCAGGTATTTCTGGAGTAAGTGACTGCGCAAACAGCAACTGGCCTCTCGTAACAGCCTGCGGCATTCTTGCCATCAAAACATTCAAGGCGTTTTCAACTTGTATAATTTGTCTTTTGATATTTGGCAACAATGATGCTGCAAAAGCTTCTTGCTGGACAGCTTGCAATTTATCCAGCTCAGCAACATAGCCTTTTTCAAATCGATCATTGATTATTCTCGTCGATTCTTTTCTATCTTCTAATGTTCGATTAGCAATCTTTAATCTATTATCCAAATCACACAACAAGAAATAAGCGTTAGCTGCTTCTGCTACCAAACTCACTTTCAAGGCATTTGTTACCCCTTGTTGCGCAAGTAACTGTGCTCTAGCTGCTTCTGTTGTCCTTTTCAAACGACCCCATAAATCTAACTCCCAATTCAATACACCAAACGCTTTATTCACACCAGAATTAAATCCACCTGCAACCCTAAGTGCATTAGGATCTGCTTTCCCTCCACCAGTCTGCGCTGTATATCCAAAAGAAGGCAATGTATTTACCCTAACTACATCCAATTGAAACCTTGCCTCATCAACTCTTGCTGCAGCAGTCGCCAAATCTTTATTGTTGGCCAATGTTGTTTTTATGATGGATTGTAATGCTGTATCCTGAAACAAATCAAACCATTTCACCAATGAATTGGAATCAGCCTGTGCACCCGCTCCGAAATCTTTTGGGAGATTTTGTTTAGGCGTTGCGTATTGTGGACCAACAACACAACTGCTGTAAATTATTGCGCTTGCTGCAATGCTTAATACTATTTTAATCGATTTACTCATGACCGACTGAATTTGATAATGATGCATCCTTAACTACAGGTTTTACTTTTTTTCTTCCTTCTACTAAAACAAACAAGGCAGGGATTAGAATTACCCCTAAAATAGTTGCAACAACCATTCCACTGAATACGGTCGTTCCCATTACCCTTCTGGCCTCAGACCCTGCACCAGTAGCTGTAAGCAAAGGCACAACACCAAGAATAAAGGCAAGCGAAGTCATCAGGATGGGCCTAAACCTCAATTTGGCTCCTTCAATTGCAGCCTGTAATGCCGGCATGCCTTCCTCATCCATTTTGAGTTTTGCAAACTCAACAATGAGAATGGCATTCTTTGCATTCAAACCAATCAACATCACCAAACCAATTTGCGCAAAAATATTGTTGACATAAGTAGTTGCGAACATACCGCCTATAAATAATCCCAACAATGCGCCCATCACTGCCCAAGGTGTTCCCAACAACACGCTGAACGGAAGCTTCCAGCTTTCATACTGCGCGGCCAGAATTAAAAACACAAATACCAAGGCCATTAAAAACGCAGTGGAAGATTTTCCACCAGCCTCTTTTTCCTGGTAGGATAAATTACTCCATTGGTATCCCATGTCTGATGGCAGTGTTTCTTTTGCTACTTCCTCCAATGCCGTCAATGCATCGGCTGAGCTATAACCCGGTGCCGGAGCACCTGAAATTTCAGCTGAACGATATAAATTAAAATGGTTGGTGAACAAAGGCCCAGAAGTATCTTTTACTTTGGTAAGTGTAGAGAGACTGACCATCTTCCCTTTGTTGTCGCGAACAAAAAACATCGACAAATCTTCAGGCTTGCTCCTGTATTGTGCATCTGCCTGTATATAAGTTCGGTACTGTCTGCCAAATGCATTGAAGTTGTTTACAAAACTACCTCCCAACAAAGCAGAGATACTTCCATTCACTTCCAACAAACTCATGTTCAATTTCTCTACTTTGTCCTCATCCACCTGAATGCTTTTCTGTGGTGCATTGGATCTGTACAAAGTCATGATACGCCCAATCTCCGGACGCTTAGAAGCCGCAGCAATAAAGCTTTTGGTTTGAGCAGCGAGATAATCAGGGGAATTCCCTCCACGGTCTTGCAACATCAAACTAAAACCAGCTGAACTTCCCAATCCTGGAATAGGAGGTGGACCAAAAGCAAATGCTGTTCCATCTGTCACTTGTTTAGCCATCAACGCATTTGCTTTTTTTATCAATTCTGAAGCCTTGTGTTCACGTTCTTCCCATGGCTCCAATACCATGAAGGCTGTCGCAGTATTTGGATTTGTAGTACCCGACAATATATCATACCCATTAATGATAGCAACCGACTCAATGCCTTCGATTTTTGAAAGTAACTGTTGCACTTTTTTGCTCACTGCTTCTGTCCTGTTCAACGAAGCAGCATCTGGCAATTGAATGGCCATCAAGAAGTATCCTTCATCTTCTTCTGGAAGAAATCCAGATTTAACAGACTTACCTAAAACGCCAGTAGCGAAGACAATTACCAAGAGTATGCCTACCGTGAACACCAATTTTCTTGCGGCAAATCCTGCCACTTTGGTATAGCCGAAAGTCAACTTATCAAACATGCGGTTAAACCCCGCAAAGAATCTTGCTAATGCCCCTTTTTTCTGGGTTGGTGGCTTTAATAGAATTGCAGCAAGTGCTGGACTCAAAGTCAATGCGTTAAAGGCCGAGAATGCAACCGAGATAGCGATGGTAATCGCAAACTGCTGGTATAACCTACCCGTTATGCCACCTGATAATGCAACCGGAATAAACACTGCACAAAGAATAACTGCGATTGCCACAACGGGTCCGGCTACTTCTTTCATTGCTTTCTTAGTGGCCTCTTTAGGTGATAATCCGTGTTGCAAATGATGCATTACCGCCTCCACAACCACAATGGCATCGTCTACAACAAGACCGATTGCCAACACCATACCCAACAAGGAAAGCGTGTTGATGGAAAAGCCAAGCAATGGAAAAATAATAAATGTACCAATCAATGAAACCGGGACTGTAAGCAATGGAATCAATGTTGCTCTCCAATCTTGTAGAAACAAGAACACCACCAAGATTACCAACAATACAGCTTCAAACAAAGTATGCAGGATTTCGTCAATACCCGCCGTAATTGCTTCTGTAGTGTCCAATGAGAATTTATATTCGAGCCCCTGTGGAAACCTGGCTTTGATTTCATCCATTTTTTCTCTCACCTGTTTGGCCACCTCAATACCATTCGAACCGGGTATTTGATAGATTGCAATTGTTGAACTTGGAAACCCATCCATATAACTGCTTACACTATAAGTTTGAAGTCCCAACTCCACCCGTGCTACATCCTTCAACCTAACCTGTGCACCGTTGCTGTTCGATTTCAAAACTATATTTCCAAACTCCTGTTCAGAAACCAAACGAGATTGCAATAAGGCAGAATACGTATTTCGTACATCCGGACCAGCAGGCTGATCCCCGAAAGTTCCACCAGGCACGATGTTGTTCTGTTCACGCATGGCTTGGGTTACATCATTTACCGAAATATTAAGTGCTGCCAAACGATCAGGCTTTAACCAAACACGCATGGCATACTCAGCACCGCCCATCACCGCTACATCACCTACCCCCTTGATACGTTTCAATTCATCCAATACATTGATGAACGCGTAGTTATTAATGAAAGAAGCATCGTAAACGCCAGTTTTTGCAAACATAGAAACCAACACCAAGGGAAACGTAAGTGATTTTTTTACGTTCACCCCAATATTCTTCACTTCTGACGGAAGAAATGGAGTTGCTGCGGCCACCTTATTCTGCGTAAGCATGTTCACTTTGTCGAGGTCTGTGCCTACATCAAATGAAACCTGTATAGAAGTTGATCCATTATTGGCATTGATGGACTTCATATACAACATCCCCTCTACACCATTGATCTGCTGTTCCAATGGAGTTGCAACAGCCTGCTCCATATTTACTGCATTGGCACCGTTGTAGAAGGCAGTCACCTGCACCATGGGAGGAGTAATCTCTGGATATTTAGACACAGGAATACCCAACATGGTCAATAACCCCATGATCACAATCAAAATAGAAATAACGATGGCGAAGATGGGTCTTCTTATAAAAAACTCGCTCATGCGGAAAGTTTATGTAGTTCTTGTTACTTAATATATGTTGAATCGCTGTTCCAAGAAAGTTTCTTGGAACGGACGTGCATTGCAGGCTTTAACATCATACTTCCAACAATCGCCACCTGCTCACCTGGCTTTAATCCCTCAGTCACAATCCAGTTACTGCCAATGCGCTGACCAACAGCAACTAACCTAGGTTGAATTTTACTGCTATCATCAACTATAAATACCTGGTACTTGCTCTGCAACTGATTGATGGCTTGCTGAGGTACAACAACCGCATCTAGATAAAGGTCTTTCTGAATGCGGACTTTCACAAACTGTCCGGGTCTCAACAACTGTTTCGGATTGGGAAACAAAGCTTGTACCAATAAAGATCCCGTACTAGGGTCAATTTGTCGGTTTGTGAAATTGATTGAACCCGTTTGATCGTATATCGTCCCATCACTTAAAATCAAAACGACTGGCAATTTGCCTGTCACCATGAAATCTCCATTATTCTTACTTCTTCTAGCAAACTCAAGGTACTCGTCTTCGCTAATCGTAAACCTTACCCTAATTTGATCTATTGAAGAAACCATGTTCAAGGGCTCGCCTAAATTCAACTTAGCAACATGTTCGCCTACTTGTAACTTACTGATGCCTATGATACCACCGATGGGAGCCCTAAGTGTAGCATCCCCAAGATCAATTTTTGCATTTTTCAATGCCGCTGAAGCGATGTCCACTTCACTCTTCGCTGCTTGATACGCTGCTTTTGCTGCATCCAGTTCACGCTGACTCAATGCCTTCATAGTTGCCAATGGCTCAACACGATCAAGATCAGATTTTGCCTTTACCATCATCGTATTGGCCTGGGCATAACGTGCTTCAGCTTGCTCTACTTTGTTTCTTAGGGTTTCATCATCTAATGTATATAACAATTGCCCCTTCGCAACAACGCTTCCCTCAGTAAAATGGATACCAGTAATTGTTCCATCAACTTGAGGCTGAATAGCAACATCTGCTTTGCCATAGGTTTCACCTACATATTCTCCATACACGGGAACCGTTTTTTGGATAGCAGAAACGGTCATTACTTCGGGCTCCTGTTGCTGCTCTACAACCTGCTCGTTTTTACAAGCAAAAAAACCAAGAAACATAAACCCTATTCCTGCTCTACGCATAAAAACTAAACGCATAATTTCCTTTTTTGAAAAGTAAATACTTGATTGGTGCCCAAGATACTTCATTAGAAACAATTTGGCATCAATACAACACACAACAAATTGAATTAATTTTATAGCTTACAATTGATATGTATGAAGTAACAAAATTAATCATGCCTAAAATTGGTATTACTCCTACTGCTTTCTTTCTTACTGGATGGTCTCAAGGTGGTGTTGTAACCATGTCTTTTTTAGAACTACTTAAAAGAACCAAGACAAAAGTTACCGGTGTAGGAACAGCTGCTGCCCAATGCGATGGATATGTGATGACCAATTGCAAGTAGATCCAAAAACAATAACGAAAAAATAATTCACCGCCTTAACGATTTTACGATGAACAACAGAAGAACTTTTTTACGCAACACGACAGCTCTAGGCCTAGGTGGTTTAATGATCCCATCTTCATTTGAATTCAATTTGAACAATGTAAATGAACCAGGCATTGGACTCTTTTCATTACCTACAGTGCTCGAAAAAGATTTCAGAAAAGGCATGGAAATGCTTGCCAGTATGGGTTATAAGAAAATAGAATTCTATGGCCCCTATTCGTTCAGCGCAGAAAAACAAAAACAAAGCTGGGCCAATATTTCAAAAATGGTGGGCTTCAGCGGAAGTGGATTTTTTGGCAACGACGCAAAACAAACAAAAAAGATTCTAGCTGAATACGGACTAACTAGTCCTTCCATGCATACGGACCTGGATACACTAAGAGACCATATGGGACCGCTTGCAGAAGCTGCTCAAACTATAGGAGCAACTTATGTAACATTACCAGCCATTCCAGATGATGAAAGAAAAAATCTGGACGATTATAAAAAAATTGCAAGTGACTTCAATAAAATTGGTGAAGCTGCAAAAAAATACGGCATTCGCTTTGCTTACCACAACCATGGATATGGCTTTAGTGAAATGGAGGGAGAAATTCCTACATTGATGTTACTCAAACAAACGGATCCATCACTGGTCTATTTACAAATGGATTTGTTCTGGACAGTCGCAGGTGGCGCAGATCCTATCAAGCTCTTCACAGAAAACAAAGGTCGCTACGTAATGATGCATGTGAAAGACATGAAATCCAATGCCAGATTTTCTGGTGATGGTGGAAATGCACAACAATGGATGGCTTTGTTTGGAGAAATGACGAATGTAGGTGAAGGTGTATTGGATCTGAAAAACATCTTGGCAACTGCAAAAACAAATGGCATGGAGCATTTTATCATTGAACAAGACATTGTAAAAAACCCAGAACTGGCATTGAAAATCTGCGTGGATAACTTCAAAAAGTTGATTTAATAAAAGATTGATCAATCAGTTGAATTAAAACTTCTTGTAACTTCAAAACAAGAAGTTTTTTTATGAAAAAAATCTGTCTACTTGCCTGCTTGTGGTTTTCTCAGTTAGCGACTGCCCAATCTTCTTTGCAACTTAATGGACTAAATACTGCTGTTGAAGTGGTGCGTGACAAATGGGGGGTAAACCATATCTACGCTAAGAACGAACATGATTTGTTTTTTGCTCAAGGATATTTGGCAGCAAAAGACCGCTTGTTTCAATTTGAAATCTGGAGGCGACAAGCAACAGGTACCATGGCTGAACTCATGGGTGACTCTGCTTTGAAACGCGACATAGGAGCAAGGTTATTTTCATACCGTGGCGATATGGAAAAAGAATTAGCCCACTACCACCCAAGAGGAAAAGTAATTATCAACGCATATGTTGATGGTGTAAACGCATACATCAAAGAAGCAAACAGCAACCCCAAACTACTTCCCTTCGAATTTCAATTGCTCAATACAAAACCAGGCTACTGGACTCCCGCGATTGTTGTTTCAAGACACCAGGGTATCCGATCTAATGTTTCACAAGAACTCAACATGGCAAGAGCCATTGCAAAAGTGGGTGAAGAAAAAGTCAGAGACCTGGTTTGGTTTCATCCCCAACAACCGGATTTAAAAATTGATCCAAGCATCAATACTGATTTGCTGTTTGAAGATATTCTTGCACCTTATGAAGCCGTCAACAAAGAACTGACCTTCAATCAAAAAGATTTTGAAACAGAACAAATGCCGGAAGGTAGCAACAACTGGATCATCAGTGGAAGTAGAACTGCAAGTGGATTACCTATTATGGCCAATGATCCACACAGAAAAATTTCTACGCCTTCGTTAAGATACATTGTACACCTGGTTGCTCCAGGATGGGATGTGATTGGCGGCGGAGAACCAGTGATACCAGGTGTTTCTATTGGACATAATCAATATGGGGCATGGGGACTCACCATTTTTGAAACAGATGCAGAAGATCTTTATGTGTATGATATCAACCCTGCTAATCCATCGCAATACAAATTCAATGGCAAATGGAAAAACATGAGTAGCGCGACTGAAACATTTAAAAGAAAAAACAAAAAAGATACGACTGTCAGTTTGTATTTCACGCACCATGGTCCGGTTACTAAGATTGATACCAAGAACAATAAAGCCTACGCCATTCGCTGCGCATGGCTCGAACCTGGTGGAGCACCTTATATGGCATCGCTTCGCATCGACCAAGCAAAAAATTGGGAAGAGTTTCGAGATGCCTGCGCTTACAGTCACATCCCAGGTGAAAACATGATCTGGGCAGATAAAAAAGGAAATATCGGTTGGCAGGCTGTCGGCATAACACCAATCAGAACAACGCATTCAGGAATGGTTCCTGTGCCAGGAAACGGACAATACGAATGGAAAGGATTTCTTCCCATCAAAGAAAGACCGCATGTCTTCAACCCAACTAAAGGATTTTTCGCGACCGCCAACCAACATGTAACTCCCGCTGACTACAAAAATTCTTCAACGCTTGCTTATACCTGGGCAGATGATTATCGCGGAGACCGTGTAAATGAAGTACTGGCATCTGATAAAAAATCCACTATTGCTTCTTCCATGGCATTGCAAACCGACTATACATCCTTACCTGCTCGCGAATTGATGCCACTACTTTTATCATTGCAGTTTTCTAATCCAGAAACTGAAAAAGCAAAAGAAATGTTGAAGGGATGGAATTATGTATTGCATAAAGAGAGTATTCCTGCGGCTATCTATGTGATGTGGGAAAGAACAATAATAGTTGAAGCAAAGAATCAATTCGTCCCCAAAGAAATCAGTAGTTATATTTCTTTACAAACATCAACTGTTATCAAGTGGATGGAAAATCCATCAATAATTTTTGGAGAAAACCCTAATGCAAAAAGAGATGCATTTCTACAACAATGTTTTGAAAAAGCCATTCAGCAGTTGAAAACAAAATTGGGTGAGGATATGCAGCAATGGCAATACGGCCAAGCAAAATACAAACACATCAGCATCAAACATCCTTTGTCAGATTGGGTAGATAAAAGCACAAAATCTAAAATTGATTTTGGTCCATTCCCACGCAGTGGATATGGTTTAACGCCAGGTGCAAATGGAACTACCGACAACCAAACAGCAGGAGCCAGTTTTAGAATTGTAGTTGATCTTGCTGATTGGGATAAAGCTGTGATGACCAACACACCCGGACAATCAGGTAATCCTGATAGTCCCTTTTACCGTAATCTCTTTGAAGACTGGGCCAACGACCGCTACTTTCCTGCACTATATTCAAAAGAAAAAATACTAAACAATGCTGCAGAGAAATTTCAATTAAAACCGGGAATTAAGAAATGAGGTTAAAAAAAATTTCTGTTATCGGTCACTTGCAATAGGCCTTTAAATTTTCCTTTATCAAAATCCAATCGGCTTGCTTTTACCGCGACAGGAAAATAGTCTTTAGTATCAGCAACCATTTTTAATTTTTCTGATTGATCAACACTCAATTCAAATTTTCCTTTCAACTCATCTTTCATTGCAGCCACCCATTTTTGATCTATTCCCAGCGAAGTCTGAATTTCAACTACCAATTGTTGCGCATAGACTACCCCTGTTATCAAGAGTAAATTATTTTGATTGGCATTTCTTAATAACGCCGGGTTTGGATGAACAAAATCTGCAGAGGAAAGAAAATGAGTGACATCACCCAAAGGAACTGTCTTTGTAATTGCATTTTTATAACTGATCCCCAATTTCCTTCCTGATTTAATTTTAGAAGATAGATCTGCTGATGCTAAACCAATTGCCTTTAGAAGTTCATCTAACATTGTAATACCGATATTGAAAGCATATTCATCTTTCTTGTCATTATCAACAGTCAGACTTTTATCTTCCTGAACTTTTAAATCAATATTACTGGTAAATGCATGATGAATGGTCTCGTAATAGAGTTCAGGACGATTGAATCCTTGTTTCAGCCATAATTGTAAGGGCTTGTGGTTGCGGACAGGACCATCAACCAGGTCGTATCCCGCTTTACTGAGGTAATGGGTTAGTTGCATGAATTGGATTTTTTGTTCGACCCACAATTTGAAGATCGCTTTCCAATACTTGTCGGGGAAAAACCAGATTAGGTTGCATCACCCAAATAGAAAATCATTTTTGATCAAGGATGAAGCGATCAACAAGTTTTAATATTTCATTATTGTTAATATTCACAATCTCACTTTTATCATAAACCATTAGAAGATAGATAGCGCCATCGCTATGATTATCAGTTTTCCCATGCATATTATACATGCTCAAAAAATAAATAACCCTTGCCCCAGAACTTTTTCCTCTATTTTTTGATGAAATATTTAGTCGGATTTTATAAACTTGACTACCCAGATAAATACCTATCTGAGGATTAGCTAAGAGTTGTCTTTCCAATTTAGAAAGATCTGATTTTAGGGATGGATACTTTTTCAAAAGTGGCTTAAGTGCTCTTTTGAAGGAAGATGTTACGTAAACTTGCATATCTACTTCAAAACCTGCTTGAGTGTTTGAAGTTTTTTTCCAGACTTTTTAATTGATTTTACTTCCTTTAAGCCTTCGCGTATACCATTCAGAACTTCAATCTTTTTTTGAAGCTTTGTATAATCCGCATTTAATTTGTTCCAAGTTTGGATTGGAACCAATACGGATTCTTTTTTACCTGATTTACCAATAATATATTTTACTGTAGATGACATATAATAATCTAAAGTAAAATTAGGATAATTGAACGATATGTTCATAGCGATAATTTTTTGAAAATTATCAAGTCATAAAGAATTAAACACGTTGACAACAACGTATAAAAAATGTTTTTTCTCTCATTTTTTGGTTCTTTTCAACGTCAAAACTCTAACTTTCAGAAAATCATTTTCATGAAACGTTTTCTTTTACTCGCTATTTCCATGTGCAGTTTTTTTGCCCAGGCACAAAAAACATTGTTGCATTGCGGACAACTCATCGATGTAAATAAATTAGAAGTTTTAAAAGAACAGACCATTGTTGTTGAGGGCAATAAAATAACAGCAGTATTGTCTGGTTATGCAAAACCTGCAGCTGGAGACAAGGCCGTTGATTTGAAAAAAATGACTGTCATGCCCGGACTAATAGACATGCACGTTCATATTGAAGGAGAAAATACTCCCACACGTTATTTAGACGAGTTCACTTTGAATACTGTAGACTATGCATTTACATCAATTCCAATTGCTGAAAAAACACTTATGGCAGGCTTTACCTCTGTCCGCGACCTAGGAGGTTCCGGCGTAAATATTGCATTACGAAAAGCAATTCAAAAAGGTTTAGTAATTGGTCCCAGAGTTTTTACTGCAGGAAAAACAATAGGAACAACCGGAGGTCATGCAGATCCTACAAATGGATACCGTGAAGATCTTATGGGTGATCCAGGTCCTAAAGAGGGTGTAATTAATGGACCAGAAGATGCATATAAAGCAGTACGTCAGCGATAT
Source organism: Chitinophagia bacterium (assembly GCA_041303255.1). Lineage (GTDB taxonomy): Bacteria > Bacteroidota > Bacteroidia > Chitinophagales > Chitinophagaceae > Pollutibacter. Next base: position 11,216 of record JBFYPP010000035.1, read on the forward strand.
AAAGAAGGTAGTGATTTGATAAAAATTACTGCCAGTGGCGGGGTATTGAGCATGGCTACAAATGGGCAAAATTCTCAATTTACTGATGAAGAATTAAGGGCTATTGTAGCAGCTGCAAAAGATTATGGTTTTAAAGTAGCCGCACACAGCCATGGAGCTGAAGCAATGAAACGCGCCATAAAAGCAGGAGTACATTCAATCGAGCACGGCACCTTGATGGATGATGAAGTTTACCCATTAATGAGACAATACGGAACCTATTTGGTTCCTACCATCATTGCAGGTCGATCATCATCCGACTCTGCTAAAATTCCGGGTTTTTATCCCCCAGTTATTGCAAAGAAGGCAATAGAAATTGGACCAAAAAGTCAAAGTAATTTTGCTCGCGCATACAAAGAAGGAGTTAAAATTGCCTTCGGTACAGATGCAGGTGTATTTGCACATGGAAATAACTGGCTGGAATTCAAATACATGACCGAAGCCGGTATGCCCATTCTTGAAGCGATTAAATCAGCTACAGTCAATGCAGCCGACTTGCTTGGAGCAAGTGCTCAATTGGGTAGTATCGAACAAGGTAAACTGGCAGACATCATTGCGGTCGATGGCGATCCTCGTCAGTCGGTCGATGCCATGGGCAAAGTAAAGTTTGTTATGAAAGATGGTATCATCTATAAATAGATATAGATTTTAAACATAAGCATTTTCAAAATTGCTTAATACAATGAATGAGGTCGCGAATAGTGACCTCATTTTTTTTATGCTTTGTTTATCGATTATGAATGATTCCCTCTTTTAAACTAAACAAGATCGACGCGTTGTATGATTTATAAAAAATTAACATAGAGAAAATGAACTTTAAAGTGAGATAGCGGTTTAGGTAAAAAAACAAACATGAAACTCAAATCTTTATTTCTTTCTTCAATTGCTTTAATTGCCTTCTCTTTTGGATTTGCACAAAAGACTGTTGTAGATATAGCTGTTGGATCTCCTGCACACACAACCTTGGTTGCTGCTGTTAAAGCTGCTGGCTTGGTTGAAGTGCTACAAGGTGCTGGACCATTCACTGTATTCGCTCCAACAAACGATGCATTTGCTAAACTTCCTGCAGGAACTGTTGAATCATTGTTGAAGCCAGAAGCAAAAGCTACACTTGCAAAAATTCTTACATACCATGTTGTTGCTGGTAACCTTGATGCTGCTGCAGTTGTTAAAGCAATTGAAGCTGGTAAAGGTTCTGCTAAAGTAACTACCGTTAGTGGTGGTACACTTACTGCATCTCTAAAAGATGGTAAGGTGATTTTGACAGACGAAAATGGAAATACCTCTACAGTTGTTGCTGCTGATTTGAAAGCAGGCAATGGTGTAATACACGTAATTGACTCGGTAGTTCTTCCTAAATAAGACCGTAAAAGGTCGGTACACCAGGTGGTGTGCACAAAGGGATCTCAAATGAGATCCCTTTTTTTATTGGTGCAGTGCAAGCAAAAGCCAAAGCAATTAATAGCATCTAACAAGAGAGAAATGTTTAAATTGATCTACCCAATTCAACCATCATGAAACAACTGTTGCTTGTCCTTTTTTGTCTTCTCTCTATAATCAGTCAAGCTCAAGAAGAAATAAATAAAAATTTCCTTAACCCACCTGCCGCCGCAAAACCACGTGTATGGTGGCATTGGATGAATGGCAACATCACCAAAGAAGGAATTCAAAAGGACCTGGAATGGATGGATCGTTCTGGTATTGGGGGGTTGATGAATTTCGATGCCAATCTCT
>JBFYPP010000036.1:5000-12857 GCA_041303255.1 Chitinophagia bacterium
TTTGGCGTGATTTTTCCTCTTCCTACTTTGACCATTGTGCCTACTAATGCGCGCACCATTCCGCGCAAAAAGCGGTTTCCTTGAATGGTAAACTCCCAACCACCCTCTACACGCTTCCAATTACAAGCTTCAATGGTGCATAAATGGGTGTAGACCTGTGTCCGTTTCTTTGCAAAAGATGTAAAATCATGCTCTCCCAATAAAAATGCTGCTGCCTCGTTTAAATCACCTTCACACATTGGATAAGGATAAAACCATGCCCGGTCGTTTATGAAAGGATCTTTTTTGTCATACATTCTATAACTATAACGCCTTCCAATAGCATCAAACCTTGAATGACTTCCTTCCGGTACCTGGTAAATTCCATTTAACACGATATCCTGTGGAAGGATTGCATTTACATGATATAAAAATGGCTCTTCTAGCTTTCCCTCATAATCAAAATGGAAGTAATTCATCTTGGCGTGAACCCCGGCATCTGTTCTGGACGAACCTGTAAGGGCAAGAGAAGTTCTCAAATAGAGTGAGGCCGCTTTCTCCACTTCCCCTTGTATGGTTTTTGCATTTTGTTGAATCTGAAAACCAGCATAGTTGGTCCCTTTGTATCCCAATGCTAAAAAATAAGTAGGCATGCTAACATATTGGTTTAATGCTACTGTTTCTTAAGCAGTTCGCGGAAGACTTTGATACTTTCTGGCAGCAAAAAAGTTTGTTCCAATTCCCCAAACAGCGCAGGGTCAGAAACCAGGTTTTTTATTTTTGCAAACAGTTCCATTCTTTTTTGTTCATCGACAAATACCGATCCCAATTCTCCAGCTTGTTTACAAGTGAAGCATTTTTGACTGAATGCTTTCACTACCAGCTCCAGTTGTTCCTGATCAGAAGAAGCCCTTCCCATTTTTCGCTGTAACTCTCTAATGTCTTTGGGCATAGCAATAGGATTTGTGCAGTCCACGACACCAGTTGTCGAAAATTTGATGTCGCTGTCAATTTGTTTTGGTGACGCTGCAACAGTTGAGTCTTTCTCAACTACAGCTTCCCTAATCGCTACTGAAGATAATGGGTTAATCGTCTCTTTGTTCTGCTTTTCAATTTCTACAAAAATGGTATCCAACTTTCCCTTTAACCCTTTTTCCACGTAGATAATTCTCTTTACCTTGTCATTATCGGATTGTATAAACGCTTTTATTGATGTTAGTGTTGGCGACTGTGAAACCAATGGTTTTGCTGGAACAGGTTTAAGTGGACTCGGAGCTGAATTTGTTTTTACTTGGGTAAGCACTGGTTTCTCTTGATCAGCAAGTGACCATGATTTATCCAATAAAGTTTTGTCCCCAGTGGTTTCAGACAACAATTGCGCAAAGCTAGAAGATGAAATGGCTTGGCTTGAAGAAGCCGCAGTGGCTTGATCTATTAAGGTACCAAGAACCAAGTTCTGTGTTATACGATCTAATAAAACCCAATTTCCTTTTTCTCCACGCTTGAGATGGAAGCCCCTGTCTTTCTCTAATCCACTAATTTTAAAAACAAATTCCGGATATACTCTGTTTGGAAAACCAATGATCACATCGACCACATTCTCTGTAATCTTTGAAAGTATAATAAAGCCGGAAGCATTGGAAGAATAGGTTTCTCCATTTCGTTTTAAGTAAAACGGCTGCTGACCTTCTGCTTCAATAAATATATAATGCTGGGCCAATGCAGAATTTACATACCCTGCAAAAAGCAAAAACACAAACATTATTGTCAACCTTTTTCTCAAACCCATAAAGCGAATTTACCAAAAGAATCTTCAAAAGGAGGATGTTTTTGCCATTCATAATATTTTAAAAAAGAAAGAGCTGCGTAATGATATCTTTGAAGTCCAAATACATAATTATGAAAAGAACTTTCACCATTTTATTTGCTGCTTTTCTTGTAACGACTGGTTTCGCTCAAGAAAACAAGACCACTGACAGCAGTTGGAAAAAATCACCGCGTTACACACCAGACAGAATCAATAACCTGGTGCATACCAAACTCGATGTAAAATTCGACTATAACAATTCCTATTTAATTGGTAAAGCCTGGGTAACCTTAACCCCACATTTTGATGCCACAAGTAAGCTAACACTGGATGCAAAAGGAATGGAAATTAAAAAACTTGCCCTAGTAGTCGCTAATAATTCACTTAAAGACCTAAAGTACGAATACAACAAAGAACAACTTACAATCCACCTAGACAAAGTATATAAAAAAGGAAATAAATACACCGTTTATGTTGATTATGTGGCGAAGCCAGATGAATACGAAAAACAATCTGGACGAGATCCAATGCTTGGGATAAAGGGCTTGTTTTTCATCAATCCAAAAGGGGAAGATAAAAACAAACCCATTCAAATTTGGACCCAAGGTGAAACAGAATCTAATTCAGTGTGGTTCCCTACGATTGATCAAACACAACAAAAAACGACCCAGGAAATATACATGACTGTTCCTTCAAAGTATGTTTCCCTCAGCAATGGTAAATTGGTTAGCCAAAAACAAAATGGTGATGGCACCAGAACTGATTACTGGAAAATGGACCTCCCCCACTCTCCCTACTTATTTTTTATGGGTGTTGGTAACTATGCGGTGGTAAAGGACAGCTGGAGAGGTAAAGAAGTGAACTATTATGTTGAACCAGAATATGGGCCCGTCGCTAAAAAAATATTTGGCAACACTCCAGAAATGATGACCTTCTTTTCCAAATTAACAGGAGTTGATTACCCTTGGATAAAGTATAGCCAAATGACTGCTAGAGATTATGTTGCAGGCGCTATGGAAAATACCACTGCCACACTTCATCAAGAATTTGCGCAACAAGATGCAAGGGAACTAACCGATGAAAATAGATGGGAAGGCACCATTGCTCACGAACTTTTTCACCAATGGTTTGGCGATTACGTGACGGCTGAAAGCTGGAGTCACCTTACGATTAATGAATCATTTGCCGACTATAGTCAAACACTTTGGTTTGAATACAAATATGGAAAAGATGCTGGTGATGCCGAAAATTACATTGGCTTAAGAGCTTATTTATCTGGCGACAATGCCAAAAAAGACCTGGTTCGTTTTTTCTATGCAGATAGAGAAGATATGTTTGATGCAGTAAGCTATTCAAAAGGCGGAAGAGTTCTTCACATGCTAAGAAACTATCTTGGCGATAGTGCATTCTATAAAGGATTGAACCTGTACCTCACTACCAATAAGTTTAAATCGGCAGAAGCGCATCATCTTCGTCTTGCCTTAGAAGAGGTAAGTGGAAAAGATTTGACCTGGTATTTCAACCAGTGGTATTATGGAAGTGGACATCCTAAGCTGGATATCAACTACAGTTACCAGGCAGATAAAAAACAAGCAATGGTCGTGGTAAAGCAAACTCAAAACACAGGTAAAATTTTTAGAATACCAACATACATAGATGTTTATAATGGTAAATCTAAATCTAGAAATTGGGTTTGGGTAGAAAATGCAACTGATACTTTCTTCATTGCCAGTGAAACCAAACCAGACCTTATCAATTTCGATGGTGACAAAGTTTTACTGTGTGAGAAAAAAGAAAACAAGAACCTAGACAATTACATTCACCAATACTACCAGGCTGAAAATTACATGGACAGAAAAGAGGCTGTAGATTTTTGTGGAAGAAAAATGGACGAGGAAAAAGCAAGAAATCTCATTAAAGACGCACTATCAGATTCTTTCCATGGAATAAGAGAACTGGCCATGTCTAAAATTGATTTAAAGAAAGAGCTACAAAAAACATCTTTTGAAAAGGCTATTGCAACGCTCGCGCCAAAAGAATCAAATAGACCTGTTAAAGCAAGTATGATCAGTGCGCTTGGAAATACAAATAACAAGGAATACAGACTCGTTTTTTTGGCAAATGTAAACGACTCTTCTTACACGCTTTCAGGAGCAGCACTCAGCGCTTTGGCTAAAGTAGATTCAAGTGCAGCACTCTTGGAAGCCACTAAATTATCTGCATCTACAACCAAGGGAGACCTTGATGCAGCAATCAATAAAATTTTGATTGCTTCAGGCAATGAAGAAGTATTCAACAAGCTCACCAATAAGTTTTCAGTATTGGGATTATCTAATGAAAAGATCATGCTTCTTCAACAAATTGCGGAAATGACGGGTGGACTAAAAAACAATGAACAAATTATAAAATCCATCAACCTTATTATCGGCTTCAGAGACGAACTACCAGCTTCAATTCAAGAACAAATCAACCCCTACATCAATGGGATGATTTTGCCGGGCATTTTAACCAAACTAAAAGCGGCAGGTAATTCAGCAATGGTCACTTACCTCGAAACAAAGATGAAGTAAAATCAGAACTATCTTCTTTTTAAACACTACGGGCGGCAGATTCTCTGCCGCCCGTAGTGTTATTTATTAAGTCCTCTCGTTATTGTGCCAATTGATATGCCACTACACTATTTTTCCAAAAAGTAGGCACATAAACAATCTTCTTTTCCTTATCATACCCTATATCTGCAGCATTTATTTGTGCACTTCGTGTATCCAATAAAAGCTTTTTTTCTCCTTTCAAATTAATATGCCACAGCGTACCCGACCAACAAGAAACCAAAAAGTTTTCTTCATCGATTTGTTCAATTCCATCTGTACCCCCTTCCAGTCCATCAACAATTAAAATCTTTTGTTTGTCTTTACCTAATTTGTAAAATCCACCAGCATCTACATAATAAAGAGTGCGATCAACAAATAAAACGCCATTCGGACCTTTCAAACTATCTAAGTAAACAGTAACATTTAGTTTTGCTCCATCAATCTTGTGAATTTTCTTTGTCTTGGAATCTGACACATACATATTACCCCTCTTATCTGAGGTGATGTCGTTCAAAGCTTGGGCACCTTCAACATAAATTTTCTTCAGAATCTGTGCCCTTAGTGGTTCAATAATTACAACTGAATCTACATCAGCTACAATTAAAAAATCTTGAAACATTGTCATTCCTTTTGGCGCATGTAAGCCTGTAACCCAATAGGGACTTAAAATCTTTCCTGAAGCAGTGATAATGGATATTGAGCCACGTCCATCTTTTTCCCAGGGCCCTTTGCCCTCAATATTTGCCACGTAAATACGCTCTGTTTTTGGATCGTGAAATACAGATTCGGGAACACGCAGCGTTGAATCTGTAGACCATAATTGAGTTAGATTTTGTGCACTAGAAGTAATGATTAGCGAAAAGAAAAAACTGGCTGTTAAAATGATCTTTTTCATTTAGTATAAATTAAAAATTAACGTTCAACATCAAATGCAGAAATATCCATGGATAGCTTTTCTCCACTGATGATCTCTTCCACCAACTTGCCAGATCCTGCAGCGAGTGAGATCCCCAGCATGGCATGACCACCCGCAATGACAAGGTTATCATAGTTGGAATGTCTACCCAAATAAGGAAGACCATCCGGACTCAACGGACGTAGTCCGTACCAGATTTTATCTTCTTTTGGAAACTCCACAGGCAAATCTGGAAAATAATTTTTTGCTGCTTTGTATATCGAAGCAACTCGCTTGATTAACATTTTTGATCCTATCCCACTGATCTCCATGGTTCCACCCATACGCAAATCTCCCCCCATAGGTGTCATCGCTACCCTGTCATCAACCAAGATTGATGGATAATGGAGATTCTTACTGATGTTTTCGAAAGTCATGCTATACCCTTTACCAGCTTGCAACAAAAGATGAATTCCCAGATGTTTGAGATGAGACGAAATCCATGATCCAGTAGCTACTACAACTTCATCCCCAACAAAATCTCCTTTGTCCGTAAGCACCTTTGTAACCTTTCGCCCCTCTTTTTCAAATCCTGTTATACTTGTATTTAAGTGAAACTCCACGCCATTGGCCTGTAAATACTCGTGTATCGTTTTCATCAAATCACCCGGATGCAAATGCGCATCTATGGGATACAATACACCGCCTTTTACATCAACTTGCACCTCTGGTTCCATTTCCTGCACTTCTTTTGCAGACAATACACGTGTTTCAATATTAAAGGCAGCAGCCTCATGCGCCAATTCAATTTCGTGTTTTTCTGTGGTAGCGCTTTTGTACAACATCAAACATCCCATTTCCTTCATGTGAAAATGGTTACCCAAATCGTCTCTTATTTCTGCAGTGAGTCGTCTACTCAACTGAAGCATATTGCTGAGATGCGGCACATTTCTTTCCATGGTTGACTTACCAGATCTTTTCCAAAAGGTCAATCCCCATTTGATCAAATCCATATCCAATCTTGGTTTGATATAAAACGGAGAACTTGAACTCATCATCCATTGTAATCCTTTTGCGACGATACCCGGAGAAGCAAGTGGAGTAAAGTGACTTGGTGAAATATACCCTGCATTACCAAAAGAGGTCCCCTTTTTCAAATCACCTTGGTCAATTACAACAACATCATGACCTGCCTTTTTCAAATAATAGGCAGAACACAATCCAATAACACCAGCACCTACAACAATGACTCTACCCATTTTCTTATTTTATTTCTTACAAAATAGAACCTTAAAGATCCAAAAAATCATCTTGTTTACAAAGTTATTGTCAACGGCTTATTTAAACTGCTCGTCCATCTTCGCCCATTGTAAAACACAACGACTGTTTTATTGAGGCTGGGAAGCACTGTCGCGGAGCTTAATTTCCCATCTTTCCATTCGATACCGACTGTAAATCCACCCCTTGCTTTTATCCCATTTATTGAACCCGACTTCCAACTTGCTGGCAAGGCGGGTAGTAATACAATCTCACCATCGTGGCTCTGCATCAACATTTCTATGATGCCGGCTGTAGCACCAAAATTTCCATCAATCTGAAAAGGAGGATGTGCATCAAGAAGATTGGGATAGGTTCCTCCACCAACCAATTTTACTTCATTTTTATCAGCAGGATAATACGTCATGATCGTTTTTAATGCATCGTAGGACCGCTCTGAATTTTGTAGGCGTGCCCAAAGATTGATCTTCCAGGCAATGGACCATCCTGTACCGTTATTTGTCCTTAACTCCAAAGATCTTTTAACGGCATTGGCCAACTCAGGAGTTTTCTTCATCGTGATGGATGTGCCTGGGTAAAGTCCATATAAATGTGAAATATGCCTGTGTTTGGGATCTTCATCCTCCCAATCGTAGTACCATTCTTGAAGATTTCCTTTTTGGCCGATTTGATAGGGATACAAATCAGCATTCATTTGCTTTAGCTGTGATGAAAAATCCACATCATTTTTTAATACTGCATCTGCGTCTACCACATTCGAAAACAATTCTCGAATCATTGCAAGATCTGCAGTACCTCCATACAATACTGCGCCTTTAAATCCTTTGTTGTTGATGAATACATTCTCAGGTGATGTTGACGGAGCCGTCACCCATTTTCCATTGGCATCTTTTACCAAAAACTGCTGACAAAAAACAGCGGCTTGTTTTAAAATTGGATAAGCCGTGTTTTTTAAAAAAGCAGTGTCGTTTGTAAATAAAAAATGTTCCCACAAGTGGGTAGCCAGCCACGCACCACCCATTGTCCAGTTTGCCCAAACAGGATCACCCTTTCCAAAATCACCAACTGGGTTAGACATGGCCCAGATGTCCGAATTGTGGTGTGCTACCCAACCATCCACGCCATAAAAAGTTTTGGCAGTGACGGTCCCCGTTTTACTCAGGTTTTTGATGAAGCCAAACAGCGGCTTGTGAAACTCAGAAAGATTCGCCGTTTCAGCAGCCCAATAATTCATTTCTGTATTGATGTTGATGGTGTAGTTGCTGCTCCAAGGTGGCCTCACTTGTTCGTTCCAAATACCCTGAAGG
>JBFYPP010000037.1:0-12795 GCA_041303255.1 Chitinophagia bacterium
TTAACAATACAATATTTTGGTTCACAGAAGATGAAAGTCCCTGATTGATAATGTATTCAAGGTCATGTCTAAACACTATACCTCCAGGAATATCCACACGTGAATTGTTGGTAAGCGTCCAACTGGTATAGTTTACATTAGGCTGACCAGGCAGGGTATAGGTCACTTTATTTAGTCCGTATCGTCCACCAAAATCAATCTCTAACCAGTCTTTCCAATTGAACTCGTATTTCAAACCTTGAGAAAGCAACAGGTTCTTTCCAATATTGCGCTGTGAATCAATCAGTGAAATGTTGTTGTTGTAAGCGATTACTCCATTTGCAGAAATAATATGGGTTCTGTTGTTCCATGGCTTACTAAAATTGTAAAATCCACTTACGGTATAGTTGCCGTTTACATTTTCATAGGTGGTAAGCTGACTACCATTGCCACCTAGTCTTTTTGTATTGTTGACGATCTGGTTGTTTACGAAATTATAGTTAGCACCAACAAAGAATGTTTGACCGGTGAGGAAATTCAAATTGTTAAATGACATACTAAATACATGCGCTTGCTCGGGCTTCAACTCAGGATTACCCTTGGTTTGGTATTGCGGATTGGAAACATCTGTAACCGGCTGTAACTGAGTAAAAGATGGTGTTCTTGCATTACCATTATAGAAAAAACGAAGTGTTTTATTTCTTGTGAAATTATAGGCAAAGTTAGCAGATGGCAATAAGTTCAAGCGCTTAATTGGTGCATATACTGTTTCACCTGTACTGTTGAATGTTTTTCCACGTTGATCGACTGGCTGAGCACTTGCGCCAAGTGAGTAGTTGTATTTCTTCTTGATTGTACGAAGGTTGGCTCCAATTCTTTGGTTGATAAAATCATTCTCAAATTCATTGCTCAACAAATCAGAGAACAAATACGTATTGGTGTTGGCATCGAGCACTTCAGTATTTCTGTCATTTCTAGTATAGGATCTGGAATAGGCATAGATGATATCCAAATACCTGTCTTTCATAATGGGTTCAGAATAATTTAACCGAATGTTGTAATTGTTAGACCTGTTATCAGTAAGGATTCTTTGATCTAGAACAATTGCAGAAAGTGTTGGAAAATAATTATTGGTAATGTTCAACCTATCGGCTTCTCCGTCAGTAGAATTTAAACCCCCTCCAATATTAACAGATAAGTTTCTTCCACGCTTTTTGAATTTGTGGTTAAAAATCAAACTTCCATTAAAGTTGGGTGATTTTGAATAGGAGGTGTCTTCATTAATACCATTGCTGGTGAGGTCAATGTCATTTCTCAAATACCCAAAATCAGATCCTGATCTACTGTTATTATCACGTATTGTAAATTCAGGAATAAACTTGATATAGTTGAATGAATCGATATTCCATTCTAGGTTAATTGATGCCCTGTGGTTGCGGGAGTTGGTGAGCGACTGTGTATTCTGGCTATTAAGAAACTTTGTACTCTCAAAAAAGTTCTGTGAGGCTACTTCTCTACTAACATCTGTATTTCTTTCAGAATAGCTATAGTTTCCATAAACAGAGCCTTTCTTTTCCTTAAAATCCCTTCTAAAGTTCATCCCCATTGAGTTACTCACTCTGATGCCTTCATCACCGCCAATACCCCCTTGGTTATTTCCACCCACATTGACTTGAAAGGCTCTAGCACCGCCGCCACCGCCACCAAAATTTCCTCCACCACTATTGTTACTGCCCCCATCAAAATTGAAGGTGCTGGTATTGTTGTTGTTTGCACCTCCAAATACCGAAACCTGTGTCTCATTGTTAAATACATTCACGTTGGCTGTTCCTGCATAACGGTCGTTTGTCCCACCTCCCACAACAGTCCGGGTAAACACCCCTTTGTTTCTGTCTTTCTTCAATTGCAGATTGATAATCTTATCAGGTTCCCCATCCTTTATACCTGAAACGTTGGCAAGGTCTCCATAATCATCGATTACCTGAACCTTATCAATCATGTCTGCCGATAATTGTTGGGTTGCTGCTTTGGGGTCGTTACTGAAGAAATCTTTACCATTTACCCTTACCCTGGAAACTGTTTTTCCTTGTGCGGTAATATTGCCATTTTTATCCACCTCAATTCCTGGCATTTTTTTGAGCAGGTCCTCCACCATTGCATTGGGTTTCAATCGAAACGAATCTGCTTTGTATTCAACGGTATCTTCCTTAACAATGATGGGCGGAGTGGAGATCACGATTTCTTGCATCGCGCTGTATTCCTGAATTAACTTAATGCTATCCAATTTCAACACTTCCTCTCCCTCAGGAATGGTGTATGCCTTTAGTTTGGTTCCGTATCCCAGACTTGCAATAGAGAGTACAAATTTTCTTTGGGGTATGCCTTTGATCAAAAAGAAGCCTACATTATTAGACAAGGTTTTGATGGTGTCTTTGCCTCCTGCGATGTAGACCCCAACAGTTGCCCGGGCAATTGGATTACCAAGGGTATCAATTAATTTACCGTTTACCTGGAAGCCCTCTTGTGAAAATGCTGAAAATTGGAGAGATAAAATGCTCAGAATCAATAGAAAAATACGTTTCATAAATTGTGTAATCGGTAATTGGACGTCAAAGTTAGTCAAATGCCTTCGGTTGAAACAAAGAATAGGACAAGCGGTTCACTTGGCTGTCTAACAAGTTCCGAAATCTGGCCATTTTAAGCATAAATGAGTTAATTTTGCCCCCTAGCAAGAACAGAAGAACATGTTTAAATTTTTGTCAGGAATTTTTGGAGGAAGTAAGTCAGAAAAGGATGTGAAGGCCATCAGCCCGTTGGTTGGAATCATCAACAACCATTTTCATTCCTATCAGTCCCTTTCTAACGATGAGTTGAGAGCAAAAACTACCCAGTTTAAAGAAAGGATAAAAGAACACCTTGTTGAAATTGACAACAATATTCATGCCCTGAATGAGCAGGCAGAACAACTGCCTTTGGAGGATATTTTGGGTAGAGACGACCTTTACAAGGAGGTGGACGAGCTCAAGAAAAAGAGAAATCAACAGATTGAAGAGGTGCTTGAAAAAATATTACCAGAAGCATTTGCTGTAGTGAAAGAAGCTGGAAGAAGGTTTAAGGAAAACGAGGAACTCATTTCAACTGCAACCGCATTAGACAGGGAGTTTAGTGTAAGAAAAGATTATGTAAAAATCAATGGAAATCAATCCATTTTTCAAACAAGTTGGATGGCTGCAGGCAGTCTAGTCAATTGGAACATGGTTCATTACGATGTTCAGTTGATTGGGGGTGCAGTTTTGCATCAAGGTAAAATTGCAGAGATGGCAACGGGAGAAGGTAAAACGCTCGTTTCCACACTACCTGCCTATTTAAACGCATTGGCAGGAGAAGGTGTGCATATCATTACGGTGAATGATTATTTGGCTAAACGAGATTCGGAATGGAACGGAACCCTTTTTGAATGGCTGGGTTTAACAGTGGATTGTATCGACAAACACCAGCCCCATTCAGATGCCAGAAGGAACGCCTATTTGTCAGACATCACCTATGGTACAAACAATGAATTTGGTTTTGACTACCTAAGAGACAATATGGTTCATTCACCAGACGAGATGGTACAACGTAGGCATCATTTTGGCATGGTAGATGAGGTAGATAGTGTGTTGATTGATGATGCGAGGACCCCATTGATCATATCCGGACCGGTTGCAAAGGGAGACGATCAACAGTTTCATTTGCATAAGCCAAGAATTCAACAGCTTGTAGAGGTACAAAAACAAGTAGTTGGGAAGTCTTTATTAGAAGCCAAAAAATTAATCACAGAGGGAAAAGATGGTCCGCAAGATGCAGGCATATTGTTAATGCGGGCCTTTCGTGGTTTACCCAAGAATACAGCATTGATTAAATTCCTCAGCGAGCCTGGAATAAAGGTAAAATTGCAAAAAGCAGAAAACTATTTTCTTTCTGAACAGCAAAAACACATGCCTGAGGTTGATGAGGAACTTTATTTTCATATTGATGAAAAAAACAACCAAGTTGAGTTAACAGATAGAGGACTCAATTACATTACCAAGGGTGGTGAAGATCCAAACTTTTTTATACTCCCAGACCTTTCCGTTTCACTTGCTGAAATTGAAAAGAGTCAAGTTTCTGTTGAGGAAAAAATGAGCAAGAAGGAAACTTTGTTGCAAGAATACTCATTGAAAGCGGACAGAATCCATTCAATTCAACAATTACTAAAGGCCTATACCCTATTTGACAAAGATGTTGAATATGTGGTAATGGATGGGCTGGTTAAAATTGTGGATGAACAGACGGGTAGGATCATGGAAGGCAGGAGATACAGCGATGGCCTACACCAAGCAATTGAAGCGAAGGAAAATGTAAAAATAGAGGCCGCTACACAAACCTATGCTACGGTAACCCTGCAGAACTATTTCAGAATGTACCACAAACTTGCGGGTATGACTGGAACAGCAGAAACTGAAGCAGCGGAGTTATGGAACATCTACAAGTTGGATGTTGTAAATATTCCTACCAATCTTTCGTTGGTGAGAAAAGACCAGGAAGATCTTGTTTTTAAAACCAAAAGAGAAAAGTTCAAAGCAGTCATTGACGAAATTGAAGCCCTCAGAAATGCAGGAAGACCTGTATTGGTGGGTACCACTTCGGTAGAAGTTTCTGAACTATTGGGAAGGATGTTGCAACAGAAAAAAATTCCACACAATGTATTGAATGCAAAACAGCATGCTAGAGAAGCACAAGTAATTGCAGAGGCAGGGCTTGGTGGCAACGTAACCATCGCCACCAACATGGCTGGTAGAGGTACAGATATTAAATTGGGTGCTGGCGTTAAAGATGCCGGTGGATTGGCCATTATAGGTACTGAAAGACATGAGAGTAGACGTGTAGACAGACAGTTACGCGGACGTGCAGGTAGACAAGGAGATCCTGGTTCATCCCAGTTTTATGTGTCTTTAGAAGACGATCTTATGCGGATGTTTGGAAGTGATCGAATTGCTTCACTCATGGACAGGATGGGATACAAGGAGGGTGAAGTGATTCAACACAGTATGATTACAAAAAGTATTGAACGTGCTCAGAAAAAAGTTGAAGAAAATAATTTTGGCATAAGAAAGCGTTTGCTTGAATACGACGATGTGATGAACAAGCAAAGGAGTGTTATTTATGGAAAACGACAGCATGCCTTGTTTGGAGAGCGCTTGGCGCTTGACTTAGACAATGCATTTTATGCTGTTGCATCAAACACAATTAATCAATTTGCAGGAACTGAAGACCATGAGGGATTCAAACTGGCTGCGATTCTTCACTTTAGTATTGATTCACAAATACAAAAAGAAGAGTTAGAGAAAGGCGATATCCAGCATCTTACAGAAAAACTATACAAAGAAGCGATTGAACATTACAATTCAAAAAAAGTTGGATTAGCGAAGCAATCTCTTCCTGTATTTCAGAATGTAAAAATGAACCAAGGCAGTCATGTTGTAAATGTAATTGTTCCATTTACAGATGGTAAAAAATCGCTGAATGTACTAACCAATTTGGACAAGGCGATTTCGACTAAAGGAATAGACATGGTGTCGTCTGTTGAAAAAACAATAACGCTGGCAATCATTGATGAAAGCTGGAAGGAACACCTCAGGGGAATGGATGATTTGAAGCAGAGTGTGCAGACGGCTGTATATGAGCAAAAAGATCCATTGGTGATTTACAAGCAAACGGCATTCCAACTTTTTTCAAATATGGATGCAGAAGTAAACAAAGAAATCGTTTCTTTTTTATGTCACGTTTCACTCCCAATTGAATCTGGGGGATCTAACCTCAGAGAGGGAAGAGAGCAAAGGACAGACATGAGTAAGATGAAAGTGCGTAAAGATGAATTAAGCCAAGAAAGTGGTCCAGAGATCATGGATGGAGAGAACCAATACAACGACCCTTCTAGCGCTCCAAAAGCAGAACCGATTCGTGTGGGTCCAAAAGTTGGAAGAAACGATTCATGTCCTTGTGGAAGTGGTAAAAAGTATAAGGCTTGTCACGGTAAGGACCAAGAATAAAAATGGAGAATTGCATGCACATGCGAAACCATATTGTACTCCAATTATTTACATTTTTACTATTGAGTAGTTTGAGTGCAAACGCTCAGTTTGGAAAAAGCGTACATGTTACAAGAGACCCTAGGGTGGATGTATTGGTTGATAAACAGATAGAATTAAATGGACAAGCCGTTAGAGGAAGAACAACCATTGAACAGGGTTTCCGTTTATTAATTGTTTCTACCAACAAAAGAGACTTGGCATTGGAAACCAAATCGAGGTTAATGAAAAACTATCCAGACCAAAAGTCATATATGTTTTATCAATCACCCCATTTTAAGGTACAGTTTGGCAATTTTAAAACCTACAAGGATGCTGAAAAAGCAAAAACTGATCTTGAATTGGAATTTGGCAAAGACCTCTTAATTATACCTTCGAGGGTAGAAGTTAGGGGAGAAAAAGAAGTGTACGATAACCAATAAAATTGGCATGATACAAGAAACAATTACAGCATTAGCGTTACGTTATTTTGAAGAATACAGGTCTATCAGACATCACTTACATGCTAATCCTGAATTGAGTTTCAAAGAATATCAAACTTCAAAATTTGTTCAATCACAACTTAGTCAGCTAGGTATTCCACACACCACAATGGGTGAAACCGGAGTGGTCGCCATTTTGAAAGGAAGGCCATCAGACAGAATTATTGCATTAAGGGCTGATATGGATGCACTGCCCATACATGAAGAAAACAAGGTTGCCTATGCCTCCAAAAATGATGGGGTTATGCACGCCTGTGGTCATGATGTGCATACAACTTGCTTGCTCGGTGCAGCACGCATATTAAATGAATTGAAAGACCAGTGGGATGGGACCATCAAATTAATTTTCCAGCCAGGGGAAGAAAAAAACCCGGGCGGCGCAAGCATTCTCATCAAGGAGGGTGTTTTAAAAGATCCTGTACCACAAAGAATATACGCACAACACGTGCATCCGCAACTCGAAGTGGGGAGGATGAATTTTTCAGCAGGAAAAGTGATGGCCAGTGCTGATGAAATTTACATCACAGTAAAAGGAAAAGGCGGACATGCTGCAAAGCCCAACTTAACAGCAGATACCATTCTCACTGCATCACAAATTGTTGTTGCCTTGCAACAGGTTATCAGTAGAAACAACAATCCCCTCTCTCCTTCTGTGTTATCAATTTGTACTGTTCAAGGCGGCTTCACCACAAACGTAATTCCCTCGGAAGTGAAGATGATGGGTACCTTCAGGGCCATGGACGAAAAATGGAGATTTGAAGCCCATGATAGAATAAAAACAATTGTAGAAAGTACAGCAAAGGCAAATGGTGCAGAAGTAGAATTGGAAATCAGTATTGGATATCCTTCTGTAATCAATGATGTAGATACAACATCGGTGGCTAGCTCTTTGGCTACCGCTTTAATAGGAGAAGCACATGTTGGAGAAGCTGAGGTTAGTCTAGGTGCTGAAGACTTTGGTTATTATACCCAAGAAATTCCAGGATGTTTTTTTAGGTTGGGTACGGGTAATATTAAAAAAGGTATTGTTTCAGGTGTACATACACCTACATTTGACATAGATGAGGAGGCCATCAAGATGGGCATCAGTATGATGGCCTATTTAGGTGCAAGAGGTTAGATTCACCAAATGAATTATTATGCAAAAAAAACAGTTAAGAAGAGAGCAGGCTTTAGAGTACCATGCCAAAGGCAGACCAGGCAAAATTGAGGTAGTTCCAACAAAAGAAGCAAAAACACAAAGAGACCTTTCACTCGCTTATTCCCCTGGTGTAGCTGAACCCTGTAAGGAAATTTTTGAAAATATTGAAAACGTATACAAATACACTGCAAAGGGAAATTTAGTTGCAGTAATCAGTAATGGAACTGCGGTACTTGGACTAGGAGATATTGGACCAGAGGCAGGGAAGCCTGTTATGGAGGGTAAAGGTGTACTCTTCAAAATATTTGCAGACATCGATGTCTTTGATATTGAAATTGACGAGAAAGATCCAGAAAAATTCGTAGCCATTGTAAAAGCGCTGCAACCCACTTTTGGTGGAATAAATTTAGAAGATATAAAAGCACCTGAATGTTTTTATATTGAAAAGCGACTGAAGGAAGAAATGAATATTCCTGTGATGCACGACGACCAACACGGTACAGCCATCATCAGTGCTGCTGCGCTTTTAAACGCGCTTGAGCTTCAAGAAAAAAAGATTGAAGACATAAAAATTTTAGTCAATGGTGCTGGTGCTGCTGCGGTAGCTTGTCTAGAACTTTACATTGCACTTGGAGCACAAAGGAAAAACATTTGGATGTTCGATTCAAAAGGATTGATACATAGTAAGAGAACCGATCTTGATGAAAGAAAACAAACATTTGCAATAGACCATGCAGATCTTTCGCTTGAAGATGCGTTTCAAGATGCCGATCTATTTATTGGATTGAGTAAAGGAAACGTGGTGAGTAAGGAAATGGTCAAGAGAATGGCTCCTAGGCCCATTGTATTTGCAATGGCCAACCCCGATCCTGAAATCACTTATGAAGATGCAATTTCCGTAAGGACCGACATCATCATGGCAACTGGAAGATCTGATTATCCTAACCAAGTAAACAATGTATTGGGATTCCCATATATTTTTAGAGGTGCATTGGATGTGCGGGCAACAAGCATTAATGAAGAAATGAAATTAGCTGCTGTAAAAGCATTGGCTGAATTAACAAAAAAGCCTGTTCCAGACATGGTTAACATGGCTTATAATGAAGCATGTATTGCTTTCGGCCCAAATTACATCATTCCAAAGCCATTAGACCCAAGACTTTTGAGTACAGTTGCCCCTGCAGTGGCCAAAGCTGCAATTGAAAGTGGAGTTGCCAAAAAACCCATTACCAATTGGGGTGCCTATGAAATTGAACTAAACAAGCGTTTGGGCATCGATAACCAATTGGTAAGAGTACTTGGTAGCAAAGCAAGAAAAGATCCCAAAAGAGTGGTGTTTGCTGATGCAGAAAATGTGAAAGTGTTGAAAGCTGCACAAATTGCACTCGATGAGGGAATTGCATTTCCCATTTTGTTGGGCAACCCTGATGTTATCAATACCCTTGCCGAAAGCAACAGTATTGTAATTGATGGAATGGATATTATTAATCCAAAAGATGAGTTGTTAACAGCACAAAGAGCCGAATTCGGTGAACATTTTTTCAAGAAACGCCAGAGAAGAGGTGTCAATAAATACGAGGCAACAAAACTGATGAAGGAACGCAACTATTATGGTTGCATGATGGTAGAAATGGGCCATGCGGATGCGATGATTTCTGGCCTAAGCAGAAACTACCCTGATACCATCAGGCCTGCCATTCAAATTATTGGCACAGAGGAAGGCGTGAGCAAGATTGCAGGAATGTATATTATGCTCACCAAAAAGGGACCCTTGTTCTTAGCAGACACCACGGTTAATTTTAATCCTACTTCGGAAGAACTTGCAGACATTACTTTGTTGGTTGCCAAAGAGGTAAAAAGCTTAGGTATTGAACCTAGAATTGCCATGCTCAGTTACTCCAATTTTGGAAGTAGTGATACACCTGAGGCAAGAACAGTAAGAAATGCAAGAGCAATAGTTAAGCAAAAGAATCCTTCTTTAATTGTGGATGGAGAGGTGCAGGGCATTGTTGCTTTTAACAAAGAAATCATGAGAGAGAATTATCCTTTCTCAGAGTTGGTTGACAAGGGAACAGTGAATACCTTGATTTTCCCTAACCTTAGCGCAGGAAATATTGCATACAACTTGTTACAGGAAGTTGGAGAAGCTGATGCAATTGGTCCAATTTTACTTGGCTTGAAAAAACCAGTCCATGTGCTACAACTCGGTTCATCAACAAGAAGCATTCTTAACATGGTATTGATTGCAGTAATTGATGCGCAATACAAAATGAAGAAAGGAATTTAAGCATGAACATATTTACGCGTTTTGGAGAATTCATTTTGATGATCAAGGGCATGTTTACCAAGCCTGAGCAAATGCGTATGTATTGGAAAGAATTTATGCACCAATGTGCAGAATTGGGAATAGGATCATTGGGAATTGTTTCTATCATTTCAGTGTTCATCGGTGCCGTTTCTACTGTCCAAACCTCGTATCAATTTGTTAGTCCAATTATCCCCCGAACAGTAATTGCACAAATTGTTAGAGATAGCGTAATCCTAGAATTTGCACCAACCATAACTTGTATTGTATTGGCAGGTGTTGTGGGCAGCAAAATATCTGGAGAACTCGGTAATATGCGTATTTCTGAACAAATTGATGCACTCGAAATTATGGGAATCAATACCAAGGCTTACCTGATTCTTCCAAAAATTTTAGCTGCATTACTTACCATTCCACTATTGGTAATTATTGCAATGACTTTGGGCATTTGGGGCGGACGATTTGTTGGTGATTTAACGGGGATTCTTCCTCACGAGATTTACGACAGGGGACTGCAGATTGATTTCATGCCTTACAATGTAACCTTTGCCTTAACCAAAGCCTATACATTCGCATTTATCATTACAGCGATTCCTGCTTATTTTGGATACAACGTAAAAGGAGGCGCACTTGAAATAGGAAGAGCAAGTACTACAGCTGTGGTAGTTAGCTGTGTTATGATTTTGTTGGCAGACTATTTACTTGCAGCAATACTACTTTAAAAGGCGACAATGATATCAATCAAAAATATAGAAAAAGGATTCTCTGGAAAATCAGTTATAGAGGGCGTTACTGCTGAATTTGAAACAAGTAAATGTAACCTAATTATAGGCGCAAGTGGAAGTGGAAAGACGGTACTGATGAAATGCCTGGTTGGATTACTTATTCCAGATGCTGGAGAAATCCTTTACGACAATACTAGTTTTTCATTGATGAATACTGATGAGAAAAAGGAAATGAGGAGAAAAATCGGCATGCTCTTTCAGGGCTCTGCCCTATTTGACAGCATGACAGTAGAACAAAACATCATGTTTCCATTGGATATGTTTAGTACCAATACCAAGGGAGAAAAACAAAAGAGAGTAGATGAAGTACTTGACCGTGTAAACTTAAGTCAAGCACTAAAAAAATACCCTGCTGAACTCAGTGGAGGAATGAAAAAACGGGTGGGTATTGCAAGGGCTATTGTACTAAACCCACAATACCTTTTTTGCGACGAGCCCAATTCTGGTCTAGACCCCCAAACTTCCCTTGTAATTGATAAGTTGATTAGAGAAATTACCACGGACTATAAAATTACCACCATCATCAATACGCACGACATGAACAGTGTGATGGAGATTGGCGACAGAATTCTATACATGTACCAGGGTAAAAAAGAATGGGAGGGAACCAACAAAGAAATCATTTTCAGCAAAAACGAACGTCTTAACAATTTCATATTTGCCTCTGAATTCCTGCAAGATGCCAAAGACATGAGGATGCTGGAAATCAAAGGAAAGATTGATAATTCTAGAAATATGGATGATTTATTGAAGTGAAAAGTTTTAGTTTTCATTACCTTCGCCTCACAAAAATTACAGATAATCATGGCAGTTCTAGTAAATAAACTTTCTAAAATAATCGTTCAGGGTTTTACAGGCACTGAAGGCAGTTTTCATGCTACCCAAATGATAGAATATGGAACACAGGTTGTTGGTGGCGTTACCCCAGGTAAAGGGGGAAGCACACATTTGGATAGGCCGGTATTTAATACGGTTGCAGATGCTGTAAAAACTACTGGAGCGGACGTAAGCATAATTTTTGTCCCGCCCGCTTTTGCAGGTGATGCTATCCTTGAGGCTGCAGAAGCAGGAATTGCCTTAGTGGTTTGTATTACCGAAGGAATTCCTGTTCAAGACATGGTTAAAGTAAAGAACTATTTGCAAGGAAAAAATACAAGATTAATTGGCCCCAACTGCCCAGGTGTAATCACTGCAGAGGCATGTAAGGTGGGTATCATGCCAGGATTTATTTTCAAAAAAGGAAATATCGGTATCGTTTCAAAATCAGGCACCCTCACCTACGAAGCAGCTGATCAAATAGCTAAAGCAGGTCTAGGAGTAACAACAGCAATTGGTATTGGTGGAGATCCAATCATTGGGACAACTACCAAGGAAGCAGTTGAGCTGTTGATGAATGATCCTGAAACCAAAGGCATTGTTATGATCGGTGAAATTGGTGGTGGTATGGAAGCCGAGGCTGCCAATTGGATAAAAGAACATGGAACAAAACCTGTTGTTGGATTTATTGCTGGTCAGACTGCTCCTCCAGGAAGAAGAATGGGACATGCTGGAGCCATCATTGGTGGTTCAGATGATACTGCTGAAGCAAAAATGAAAATCATGCGTGCCTGTGGTATTCATGTGGCAGATAGTCCAGCTGACATCGGAAAAACAATGGCAGAGGCCATGAAAGGTTAAGACAACCTCAGCACAAATACACAACGATGAAAAAAGCGTCTGTATACTATATCCCCTATAAATTCAGGAAAGTAGAAAACTTACATATTTTATTGTGGTTGATTAAAGATGCCTGTTGGGCACTGAATTTCAAAATTCCTGCTCTTATCATGATTATCCCTACCCTATTGGTAGCTGTGCTCATTACTTTTCAGACCAGAAAGATTACCAGCGAGCTCCTGCACAACCTGGCTATTGATTTTTGGATAATCGCCAATTGCACATGGATGGTTGGAGAATTTTATGGTTGGGATGTAAACCTGATTGGCACATGGGG
>JBFYPP010000038.1:0-12789 GCA_041303255.1 Chitinophagia bacterium
TGTTGGTTGTTTCCATAACTGGTATTTAAATTTTATTTAAGATTATCGTAAACTTGTTGCAGCACTTTTTTTGCCGTTTCTACATCTGCTGCATTCACTCCTTCCAATGCTTCATTCAATGTTTTTGCCGCCAATTCCATCGTCTTCTCTTGCAATTTTTTTGCAGCTTCTGTCAACATGATCATATTTGATCTTCTGTCAGTCTTCGATGGCAATCGTTTTACCAATTTCAATTTCTCTAGGTTGTCTACCAACCGCGTGATGCTTGGCTTGTCTCTAAATGAAGCGTTGCATAATTCTTGCTGACTAATTCCATCGGTTTTCCAAAGATGATACAACACACTCCACTGCTCAATCGTAATTTCAATGCCTTCTTGCTTGAAATTTTTTTGTAAACGACGCGCGATAGCCGTTGATGCCATCCCTGTTATAAAACTGTATAATTCCCCTCTTCTAAATTGGTTGTTTGACATATAGTTAGTTATGCAACTAATTAAAGTTAGGAAATTTCCCCGATCAAAAAAATCTTTTCGACAGGAAATGATGAAATTTAACGTTCGGTTCATCCGGAGAAATTCAATTATGGTTTTATCCATCTTCATTGCCCTGCTTCTTGCCTTCTACAGGATTGTTATTGGACGCGCTACCCGCTACCTGATGGTGCTTCCCTATTACAAAGCCATTACTATGAGTAATGAGAAAGTATCCGTAATTATTCCTGCCCGAAACGAAGAAAACAATATTGCCCGTTGTCTTGATGCACTACTGCAGCAAAACCTACCAGCAGATCAAATGGAAATTATTGTGGTGGATGATGGATCGACCGACCGCACAGCTGAGGTTGTGGTGGGATATGCAAATCGTGGTGTTCGTATGGTCCGACTTGAAAATGAAGCGCAAGGAAAAAAAGCAGCACTCACCAAAGGGATTGCCTTGGCTACCCATCCACTTATTGTAACCACTGATGCAGATTGTATATACCCTTCCACCTGGCTCAATACTTTGTTGTGCTTTCGTGCTGAGCACGATGCAGTTTTTGTAGCCGCTCCTGTTAAATATAAAAAAGAGAAGAATTTTTTTGAACGGTTTCAATCGCTTGACTTCCTTTCACTCCAAGGCATTACCGCTGCGGCTGTGAGCAAAGAAATATTCAACATGTGTAATGGCGCCAATTTACTCTACACCAAAGACGTTTTCCAAAAAGTAAATGGCTTTGCAGGAATTGATCACCTACCTACTGGCGATGATATGTTGTTGATGGAAAAAATGCAAGTTGCTTTTCCAGGAAAAATCAAATACTGCTTTTCGCAGGATGCCATTGTAGAAACCTTACCCGCAGCTGGTTTAAGCGCATTCATTCAACAACGCATTCGTTGGGCCAGTAAATCGACAAGCTATAAGAATACCAACATCAAGCTGGTACTGTTGTTGGTCTATTTGGTGAACCTGAGTTTGTTGGTGATGTTGATTGCTGGTATTTATGATCTGCAATATTTAAAGTGGGGAATGTTGCTTATGTTGGTGAAGACCATTTTTGAATTTCCATTCATGATCAGGATTGCAAGATTTTTTGGGAAACAAGATCTATTGCCTTGGTTCATTCTTGCACAACCCTTTCATATTGTATACATAGTGTTATCAGCCAGTCTAAGCTTCTTTAAGCGTTATGAATGGAAGGGGCGGAAGACGGTTGGCAGTTGACGGTTAGCAGTTGGCAGTTAGCAGTTGGCGGTTAACCGTAAACTGTCAACTGCTAACGGATAACTACCCCGCTACCGGAACGTTTCTACTAAAGCTCTCGTCCAATGAGATCAAGGTTTCGGTTCTTTCGATTCCTTTTATTTTTTGCAATTGATCGTGTAAAACAAATTTCAGTTGATTGATATCTCTTGCTACCACTTCAATAAACATAGAGTAGTTACCGGTGGTGTAATTGAGACGAACGATTTCAGGGATTTGCTTTAAATCTTCTGCAACTTGATCATACAAAGAACTCTTTTCAAGATATATTCCTACAAAAGCTGTGATATCGTAACCTAAGAGTTTGAGATCAACATTCAATTTAGTACCTTTAACTATGCCAATTTCTTGAAGCTTTTTGATACGCACATGAATGGTACCACCGGAAACAAAAAGTTGTTTACCGAGATCAGCATAAGAAATACCTGCATCCTGCATCATGATCTGGATGATCTGAAGGTCGAGTTTGTCAAGATTTAATTTTGAAGGCATAATCGTTATCTGTTTTATTATTAATTCAAATATTTATGTAATTTATTGAATAATTTCTATAAATTCAAAATATTTATTGAATTATTTTTAAGAAATATTTCTTTTCATTAAATTTGCATTAGTTCTTTACCACTGTGGGGTGATGAAACTTTCGGCAGACATGCCCCCTTGTCTCGGGGGTGAGGATAACAGGACAAACGTAGTGTAGAGCCGTCTCGCAAGAGGCGACCAGGGTCGACCACTGAAATCTGCCTAACGGTAGATAAACTTTGCGCTATAGCTAACTGCCTCGTGGAGGTTCGATCCCTCCCCCTACAGCAACAAAAAACCCGTCATTTGGTTGATGGGTTTTTTTATTTAAATATTGATATGAATATAAATTATACTAATACAATCTCTGAATCCTTGATTTGAAGTTTATGGAAAAAGATGCTAAGGCTTTATTGGACAAGAAGCTATTTTGAATAAAATCATCGACTTCTTTCTCCTTTCCAAGAAACTCATTGATTATCCTCCTATACCTTACTTCAACTATACCAAGTCTCTTTGCAAATTCAATAAAATCCGTTCTCCCATAATGCCCGTAGGAAGCATAATACGCTGATTCATGGTCTTTACCGTATAAATCTAGCGCTGTATCTCGTTCACCTGGAGTGTGAATAATAGTGCTCATTAGATCATAAGAAGGCGATAATCCCATTTCGCCAAATTCATTCCTTACTAAGGAAAAATTTTTTACATGTGCATCGCCGTTTGAAAAAACATAATTGAACAAAACTAATTTAAAGAAGTTCTCAATGGCTATCATTGATGCTGGTACAAATTTTTTTATTAACTCTCCTATTTCGAGATAGCTACCTTCATATTTATAAGATTCCCCATGAGTTTCTTTGGTTCTATTGGTTATTTGTGCAAAGTCCTCTTGTATATATTTAGTGCCATCCCCTTTTACATCAAATCTCTTGGTGATATAAGCTGGTGGACCGTCTTTGAAATAAATCAAAGCATTATGTGCGGTCTTGATATTAAAAATTTGTGACGCAATTTGCATTGTCAGATGCTCATTCTCTGGTGCATCATCCATCATTTCTAAATGATCTGCCGTTGGTATTGGCTTAATAATATATTGTCCATTTTTCTCACATAACTCAAGCTTGTTAAGAACTAATTTGAGGGAATACTTTAATTGCACTCCAGAAATAGACATTCTTTTCGAATGCTCATTATACATACTTATATTTTCTGCATTAGGTTTATCAAATTCAAGTACAGTAGAAACACGCTTGCCATCAAATAGTTTCTTTCTACATGATAGGCAATATTCATTTTTCTCAATTTTTTTATAACATCCTGGACAATTCATCTTAAAAAGGTTTTACTGTAATTGATCCTATATTATCTTCCTTTGCCGTCAACAATAATCTCCCAAAATGATCATTCTCATCAATTTTCAATAATCTGCATTGAATATTCTTATTTATACCCTCAGACAATAAACCAAAGAAAAAGGAAAATAGCTTTTCAGATTCATGCTTATTAGTGCTTCGTGGTAAGGTTAAACTAATAGATGGGTTTCTATCATTTTGCAGATACACTTCATCGTACTCAAATGAATAAGTCCCATCTGACCGCTTTTCTAATATACCTGCTAAAATGCCGTTATTATAAACTCCTGCTTTCATTAGTTCATCGATTTAATTTGAACTGTTAATTCTAAACCCAACACTTTTAAAATACTTTTTAAGGTATTTAAGGAGGGATTTCTTAAGCCTAACTCAATTTCTGATACAGACTTAAATGTAATTCCTGCCATTTCAGCCACATCTTTCTGTGTTAAATTCAAATAACCTCTTCTTTCTTGGATGATTTTGCCAATTTTTTGATTACTCATTGGAAATATATTTCTAATTTACTCAAATTTAATGATGTTTTTTAGATATTTAATCATATTTAGAACTATATTTCTAAATTTATTAAATTTTAAGATAAATAACCCACCAATTATATAAATTAGAAATATATTTCTAATTTATCATTTTTTTGATAGTCTTAGAAAGTTGTGTATTGGCTGGGTTTAAAATTAATATCTACAGAAGAAGTAACTTCATCGGTATAGGAAAAATTGTCAAATATGGCAAATACCGGGACTGATTACGTCGATCTCAACCACATAGCCATCATCGATGGTAACCAGAAATGGACCTACCGTGAGTTGGATGAGGCGGTGCAAAACATGACTTATGCATTAGCAAAACGACAACCCAATCTAAAAGGTAAATGCATTGCTTTCATGGTGAATCCCGGATTCGATTATGTCAAAACCCAAAAAAGTATTTGGAACGCTGGCGCTATTGCAGTTCCCCTATGCCTTACTCATCCCCTGCCTTCACTTCAATATGTGTTGGAAGATACCTTTGCTGAAACAATTATTGTTTCTCCCGATTATGAATCGCTGTTGCGCGACTATTGCTCGTCCAAAAACATTGATCTATGGGTTCTTAGCGAAAACACAACATCAACGCCAACCGAACTTCCTACAATAACTCCAGCGGATCCTGCCATGATTCTCTATACCAGCGGAACAACCAGCAAACCCAAAGGCGTTGTGCTTTCTCATGGCAACCTCACAGCACAAATGAATAAACTGATTCATGCATGGGAATGGAGTTCATCAGACCATATCCTTTGTGTGTTGCCACTTCACCATGTGCATGGAATTGTAAATGTGGTGGGATGTTGTTTGAAAGCAGGAGCCACTTGTGAGTTTCTTGCAGAATTTTCTCCAGAAAAAATAATTGCTCTTTTTCTAAAGGGAGAAATCAATGTATTCATGGCTGTACCCACGATATACCACAAATTGATCGCCTATTGGGAAACACTAAACGCTGAAGAACAACAGAAATTAAAATCCTGTTTGGAGAAATTCAGGCTGATGGTTTGTGGTTCTGCAGCACTCCCCGCTTCCATCATGGAAAAATGGAAAGTCATTAGCGGCCATACACTACTGGAGCGATACGGCATGACCGAAATTGGAATGGGAATCAGCAACCCATATCAAGGTGAAAGAAGAACAGGGTTTGTGGGTCAGCCACTACCAGGAGTAAGCGTGAAACTGGTCGATGAAAATTACAACACGGTGAAGGAAGAAGAAGCAGGAGAAATATTAATCAAGGGCGATAATGTTTTTAGACATTATTGGAATAAACCCGAAGAAACAACAAAAGCATTTACATCCGACGGATGGTTCAAAACAGGTGATGTAGCCATATTAGAAAATGGCTACTATAAAATCATTGGTAGAAATTCAGTCGACATCATCAAATCGGGTGGCTACAAAATATCTGCACTTGAAATCGAGGAAGTCATCAGGGCACATAATGAAATCAACGATTGCGCAGTTTTGGGAATCCCTGATGAAGAATGGGGCGAGCGTGTTGTTGTGGCCTATACAGGAGAACATGAACTCGAGACCGACAAGTTAAAAACATGGCTTAAAAAACAGTTGCCCTCGTACAAAATACCCAAGAACTATCTTTGGCTGAAAGAACTTCCCAGAAATGCGATGGGTAAAGTTGTAAAACCAGAATTAAAAAATTTATTCAAATAACCGCATCATGAAAATTTACGGAATAGCCATACTTTCTTTGTGCTATCTGGCGGGACAAGTCATCGGAGATCTATTGGGACTTGGACTTGCATTTAAAGGGAATATCGGCGGAGTTGCATTTGGCATGCTATTTCTAATTGTATTTGCAGACCATTTTAAAAACAAAGGATTCTTTGATCAGGAATCGGAATCTGGAATTCTTTTTTGGAGCAGCATGTACATACCGGTTGTAGTGGCCATGTCATCAATCCAAAATGTGAAAGTTGCTATTGGGAGTGGGTTCATAGCTGTAGTGGTTGGTGTACTCTCAACGTTGTTTTGCTTTATGCTCATTCCCCTGATCTCCAAATTTTCCAAACAAGAAGAACACGGCAACTGATGGAAACAATTCTCGAAGGCTTGATAAATAATAACCTGATCGTTGCTTTTTTAACAGTGGGTGTCGTTCTGTTTTTGTCCTATTGGCTTTCCAAAACGTTTACCAAAGGAAAAATACCAGGAGCTGCAATTGCTATTTCTGCCGGCTTGATCATTGCCTATTTTGGAGGCGACAAAGGAATTTCCAATATTCCTCTCTTTTCAGGAATGGCCATCTTGGGTGGTAACATGCTGCGCGATTTTTCGATCGTATCTACAGCAATGGGCGCCAGCATCTCCCAAATCAAAAAAGCAGGCTGGATCGGATTTTTCTCACTGCTCATAGGTATTGCAGCAGCCTTCTTCTCAGGAGCTTTACTGGCCTATGCAATGGGATACCACGATATCAAATCAGTCGTTACCATAGGAGCAGGTGCCTGCACTTTTATTGTTGGTCCTGTTACAGGAAATGCAATCGGCGCCGAATCTGATATCGTTGCAATTAGTATTGCTATAGGAGTAATCAAATCTGTTTTAGTAACATTACTCACTCCTGCAATTGCAAAAAAAATTGGACTTACCAATCCAAAAACAGCCATGATCTATGGTGGAGTGATTGGAACAACCAGCGGTGTTGCAGCAGGATTGGCTGCAACTGATCCTAAATTAGTTCCCTATGGTGCATTAACCGCTACTTTCTATACGGGATTGGCTTGTCTGCTTTGTCCATCGGTACTTTACTATATAATGGATTTGATGATCTAGTGTATCGACCCCTTAATTTTTGGACAAAAAAGAATCATTATGGTAATAAGCTCCTTTGCATTCTAACGTTGGATTTAATATTCGAGTCAATATATCTCTTAATGGTATGACGAAATAGGAGCGTTGGTAACATCAGCCTTAAGCACGTCTTGTTTTCTTATCTTGTATCCAAATAAAGCATAAGATAACATCAGTAATTCGCATGCTACCGAAAGTCCCCAAGTCCATCTCCAGGAGCCTAAAAAATCGGCTAGTCCCCCCTGAATAAGTGTAAAAACAGCACCCCCAAATACGGCAGATATAAATACGCCAGAAGCTTTTGAAGTGTATTTATGCATCCCTTTTATTGCAAGTGAAAAAATACAGCTCCACATAGTAGAGTGTAACAGACCAATGGCAACTAAAAACCATAGATTTTCTGTAATCATTGCAATAATTACAAGTAATGTAGCCAAGGAAGTTGTTGTAATTAATTGAGTTCTAGCAGAAATTTTACCAAAAAAACTTGAAATAATTCTTCCTACAAAAAATCCTCCCCAATATAGGGTAGACAATAGAGCATGAATCCCTAAATCCATACCTCCAATGATTATTTCCGTTTTACCGAAAAACGTCATACCATGCCCATTGGCTTTTAGCTCAAAAGCATGAAGATTAAGGTTAGCCCCAATGGCTACTTCGGTGCCAACATAGAAGAAAATTGCAAGAACACCCAAGGCAAAATGCCGAAATGACCAAACACTTCTTTCTAGCTTTTCCCCAGCAATAGCTCGGGTATTTGCAATATCGGGTAAATGAAGTTTGCGTGTAATAATCGTAAGAAGAGCAACGCAGCCGATTAAAATAGTTATAGGTAACAATAATTGTTTTATTTCTATATTGGCCAATGAAAGGCCGCTAAACAAAACAAGGGTTACAAAAAAAGGTGCGGATGTAGTACCAATTGAGTTGATGCCCGTTGTGATATTTAATCGTTGCACGGGTTGTGTGCCTTGCAATTCATAAGATGCCACATAAGGATTTACTACCACCTGAATTATAGCTGCAGAGGTGCCAATTAAATAGGAACCCATTACGAAAATGATAAAACCAAAGGGTAAAATAACATTTCCAAAATGAAGGGCAAGATGCGGATGTTGGTAACCTACCCAAGAAGATGATAAATACATCAGCAAGCCAGCAATCATAAATAAAAGACCTCGAATAATGGTTGTTTTATAACCAACAGCATTCACCCATTTGCTTCCTAAAGTACCATTTAATAGATAGCCCAAAAAGAAAAAAAAAGTAATTGAAGTAGTGAAGGTGTTTTTTAAATTCCCAACCTCTGATAAAAATGCGAATTTTAATGGAGCCTGTAATTGTTCATTTACCGTTGTTAGAAATCCTACCACAAAATAAATAAAAGTAACAGCGGCAAATGGCAACACACTATTTTTAGTTTTGATTTCCATAACTATGAGTAATTATTATATTAATGACAAGCTTAATGAACAAGATCTTTTAGGGTAGCTTCAATTCCATTTTTTTTAATATCAGTAACATGCTTACTATATACTGATACGAAATTGCTTTCACTTCCTAAGTCAATGCGGTTAAATGCTGAAAAGGCAAGGAAATCAATCGGCTTCTCGCTCGCAATGCAATTTTCATCAGCGTTAGTTAGCCATGGCTCCGCCACTTGGTAAGTATTTCCTAGGTCATCTATTTTGAATTTAAGATAGTGCCTGTAAGAGGCAATCAAAAATGCCACTCTACTTAGGTTTTGACCACTTAGAATCATCTTTGCTAGATTTGGCATGATGTAAACAGGGAATTTTGAAATACCATCAAAACATAATCTGCTCAATTGATCACTTACAGAGCGATTTGCAAACCTTTCAATAAGTGATTGTTTGTAAAGATTCAAATCTGTACCAGATGGGGCTGGAATATGAGGCGTAATATCAATATCCATAAAATCACGTACAAACTTAATTATATTTTCATCTTGCATGGCTTCATCAACTTTGCGATATCCTTTTAAAATAGAAGGATAACAAAGTAACGTGTGCGAAGCATTAAGCAGGCTGAGTTTCATATTTTCATGGGCTGTAACATCATTTGTAAATTCGACACCCACCCTCTCCCAATCGGGTCTTCCAGCAATAAAATTATCTTCGATCACCCATTGGATATAATCTTCACAATAAACAGGCGATAGGTCAGACTTACCACTTTTCTTGTTCAATCGTTCAATATCATCTGCCGTTGTAGCAGGTGTAATTCTATCCACCATGCTATTAGGGAAACTCACATTATTTTTTACCCAATCTGCAAGTTCTTTATCTTGGGCAGATATAAAAGACGTAAAAGCTATTTTTGCTGTGTCTCCATTGTGCTGTAAATTATCACACGATAAGATTGTTATACAGCCATTTCCCTTTTCTTTACGCTGGCGAAGTCCTTCCGCAATAAAGCCAAAAACGGTAACTGGTTGATTTGGATTTTTAAGGTCTTCTATTATTTTTTCATTATCAAGCAAAAATTCATTCGTTGTTTTGTCCAAATTATACCCACCCTCTGTGATTGTTAAAGAAATAATCTTTATTGTTTTTTCTGATATTTTATGAACTATAGCCTCGGAATCCTCAGGAGCCCATAACAATTCTGTTAATGCACCTATAAGGTAAGTTTCATCCTTGGCATCACGACCGCATACTGTTAGAGTATAATCAAGGTTTTGCAATCTTAGATTTTTTACAACTTTTTCATCAGAAGGCAATAAGCTTACCCCGCAAATACCCCAGTTTTGTTGATCTTTATCTTTCAGTAATTGATTGGTATAAAATGCCTGATGTGCCCTGTGGAAATTGCCCACACCAATATGTAAAATGCCTGATTGAATAGCTTTACGGTTGTAAACATATTTTTGTAATGGCATAATATCTATTTATGTAGTGGTTCACACTACATTGGAATTCTTCTTAAAAGAATTTTTGTTTGTCTTTCAAAGAAATTGTTTTTATAACTCCTAACGTTATATAAGGTAATCAATCTTCCAACAGTAATAAAGGGAATAAATCAGATTGAAAATGAAATATCCCCGTCTGTAGCCGCCATTTTTCTACATTTTAACCAATTATGGGGGGATTTGAGGGAATTCTATAAATGGGCGAAGACTTTTGAAAGATGAATGAAAACTAAAAAGAGCTAGTAAAAGGGTCACTTTGATACAGAATATAATTTTTTTACCATTACTTTATTACATAAATATACTAAATATACCATAACTTTATTACATGTTTAAGAGACAGCTATTATTGGAACTTGAAAAATGGAGGCAAAATTTGCCCCGCAAACCACTCGTAATTAGAGGTGCTAGGCAAGTTGGAAAAACCACCCTTGTGAATCAATTTGCAGCGCAGTATGAGCAATACATCTATATAAACCTAGAACTATTAGAAGACAAGGAACCCTTTGAAAATTTCTCATCCATAGAGAACTTAATAAATACATTATTCTTCCTTAAAAATAAAACATTAGCTAAAAAAAGTACCACACTAATATTTATTGATGAGATACAAGAAGTTCCAAAGGCATTAAATATACTAAGATACTTTTATGAACTGGCGCCTGAGATTTCAGTTATTGCAGCAGGAAGTATGCTTGAAACTTTATTTGATAAGAATATTAGTTTCCCAATAGGTCGAGTAGAATATAAAGTAATTAGACCCGTTTCATTTCCTGAATTCCTATCAGCGATTGATGAGACCGCTGCGTTAGAACAATTAACACAAGTGCCATTAGCCGCATTTGCTCAAACGAAATTATTAAACCTCTTTCATACTTATGCTTTAATAGGAGGTATGCCGGAAATCGTTCAACATTATGCAACACATAAGGACCTTGTAACCTTAGGCCCTATTTACGATTCCTTAATTAGTGGGTATATGGATGATGTTGAAAAATATGCAAAAAGCAATGCGCAAATTTTACATTTAAGGCATTGTATTCAAAGTTCATTTGCTCAAGCTGGTAAAAGAATAAAATTTGAAGGTTTTGGTAATTCAGCCTATAAGTCGCGAGAAATGGGAGAATCATTACGCACTTTAGAAAAGGCCTTACTCATGCAATTAGTTTATCCTTCTACAACTGCCACCTTACCAATGATTCCTGATATAAAAAAATCACCAAGACTTCAAATTTTGGATTCAGGACTATTAAATTACTTTGTAGGAATTCAGAAAGAAATTATTGGTACTGATGATTTAAATAGAATTTATCAAGGAATATTAATTGAACATCTTATTGGTCAAGAATTATTAGCGTTTCAATATAATGCATTAAGTGCGCTACACTTTTGGGTAAGAGAGAAAAAAGAATCTACTGCTGAGGTTGATTATCTATTCCAATACGACGGAATGATTATACCAATTGAAGTTAAGTCTGGAGCAACTGGCACTTTAAAATCATTACATAGTTATATGGATATCGCTCCCCACAATTTTGCAATTCGATTTTATGCAGGACCATTGAATATTACAAATGCCATAACTCAAAAAGGAAAGCATTACCAAATGCTCAACCTTCCCTACTATCTAGGTTCTCAAATTGAGCAATATATTGCTTGGTTTATCCAAATTCAAAAAGTCGGCCAATAAAGCCGACTTTTTGAATTGATATTATATTCTTGGGAATATTGTTATTCTCAAGAATATCACTGTAGCGAGACCGGGATTTGAACCTGCCTGCGGCAGGCAGGCCCGGGACCTCAGGGTTATGAACCCTGCTAGCGTTTATAAATTCCCTTTCTTTAGTTCATTTACCGCATAATCACAAGCCCTTGCGGTGAAGGCCATATAGGTTAAGGAAGGATTCTGACAAGCGCTTGAAGTCATGAATGCACCATCGGTAACAAATACATTCTTTACCTCATGCATTTGGTTCCATTTGTTTAGAACGGAAGTTTTAGGATCATGTCCCATACGGGCCGTACCCATTTCATGGATTCCCATTCCTGGGACTGATAGTCTGTCGAAAGATTGAACGTCTTTCATTCCGGCAGCTTCCAGAATTTCAGCTGCATCGTTTTTCATATCAATGCGCATTTTACGTTCGTTCTCACCAAACTCACAATCGACTGCCAGCAAGGGAAGACCCCATTTATCTTTCTTTGTTCTGTCAAGAAAAACACGGTTTTTAAATTCTGGTAAATGTTCACCGAAGGATCCCAGACCCATAGTCCATGGTCCTGGTTCTGTCATATCCTCATTGAAGTCTTTACCAATACCCATTTCAGGAATGGCTCTTTCCCATCCTGTTCTACTTGCACTTCCTCCATAATGGAAACCGCGCAAATAATCCCGCTCTGGTTTATCCCCAAGGTTTCGGTAACGGGGAATATAAACACCAACTGGACGCCGACCAGCATAATATTTATCATCAAAGCCTTCTGCTCTTCCGGATGCACCAATTTGAAAGTGATGATCCATCAGGTTATGCCCCAACTGCCCGCTGCTGTTACCCAAACCATCAGGAAAAGTGTCAGAAGTAGAATTCAATAGTATTTGAGTTGTGCCCAGCGTTGAGGCATTCATGAAAATTATTTTTGCAGAATATTCTATGTGCTCATTGGTCTCTGAATCAATCACCATCACTCCTTTGGCTTTCTTGGTTTCTTTATCATAAAGCACCTCACTTACAATAGAATAAGGACGAAGCGTCAGCTTACCAGTAGCCATCGCTGCTGGCAAGCTTGCCGATTGCGTACTGTAATAAGCGCCAAACGGACAACCCCTGTCACAGAGATCTCTGTTTTGACAGTTGCCTCTGCCATTATGCGGAAC
>JBFYPP010000039.1:0-12786 GCA_041303255.1 Chitinophagia bacterium
GCGAGGTGATGACCAAAGAAAATTTGGTTACTGCACCGGAGGGAACCGACTTGCAAAAAGCAGAGAAAATCCTTCAGAATTATAAAATAGAAAAGCTACCTGTTGTAAAAAAGAATGGTCAGTTAATCGGACTAATCACGTACAGAGATATACTACAGTTGCAAAGTCATCCTCATGCGGTAAAAGATGAATTCGGAAGATTGCGTGTGGGTGCTGCTCTTGGAATCACGAATGACATGTTGGATAGAACAGCAGCATTACAGCATATAGGGGTAGATGTAGTTTGTTTAGATAGTGCACATGGACATACCAAAGGTGTTGTGGAATCGCTTAAGCTATTGAAAAAGAATTTTAAAAAATTAAGAGTAATAGCTGGAAACATAGCAACAGCAGCAGGTGCTAAAGCATTGGCGGAAGCAGGTGCTGATTGTGTAAAAGTTGGAATTGGTCCGGGTTCTATTTGTACCACACGTATTGTTGCTGGCGCCGGTGTTCCTCAAATAACTGCCATTTTAGAAGCAGCATCTACGCTTAAAAAAATGAAAGTTCCCATCATCGCAGATGGTGGAATACGCTATACTGGAGATTTTGTAAAAGCCTTAGCTGCTGGTGCATCCACTGTAATGATGGGTGGTGTTTTTGCAGGCGTTGAAGAGAGTCCGGGTGAAACAATCATCTATGAAGGAAGGAAGTTTAAACAATACCGTGGAATGGGTTCCATTGGTGCAATGCAACAGGGCAGTAGCGATCGCTATTTTCAAGATGTAGAAGAGGGGGTAAAAAAATTAGTACCTGAAGGTATTGAAGGCCGTGTTCCATTTAAAGGCAATCTAAGTGAAATTGTTACCCAATTTGTAGGTGGACTAAGAGCAGGAATGGGATATTGTGGAGCAAGAAATTTAGAGGAATTGCAAAAGGCTCAATTCATAAAAATTACCAATGCTGGAATGCGTGAGAGTCATGCACATGATGTTGCCATAACCAAGGAGTCTCCAAACTACAGTCGCTAACTTTTTTTTGAACCGAATGAAATACATATCAATTCTTTTGGTTCTGATCCTTTTTGGTCATTTTGGAAAGGCTCAGGAAGAGCCCAGCGCCCTTCGTATCAGCTTAATAACCTGTACTCCTGGTGCTGAATTGTATTCGGTATTTGGTCACAATGCGCTACGTATTGTTGATTCTGCTGCTGGTACAGATATTGCTTATAATTTCGGGACTTTCAATTTTGATGATCCTGATTTTTACACCAAGTTTGTTAGGGGTAAACTTCAATATTTTTTAAGTCAAGAAAATTTTACTGATTTCCTTTTTGCCTATCAGTATTTCAAGAGGGGAGTAAGTGAGCAGGTATTGAACCTTACCGAAAAAGAAAAAAAAGAAATCCAGCGTGCACTGTTTGAAAATCTTTCTGAAGAAAACAGATATTATAAATATGATTTCTTCTACGACAATTGTTCAACCCGCCTAAGAGATATACTATTTAAAACTAAATCCAACCAAGCGTTTTACCCTCCTCAGTTTATAGCGAATGGACTTACATTCAGAGATCATTTGCATACTTATTTGGATAGGGCAGAAATGAAATGGACGCGTCTGGGTATAGATCTCATACTGGGACTAAAAGCTGATCGGAAAATGAGTGTCAGCAATGCAATGTTCCTTCCAGAATTTTTAGCCAAGGGAGTAAATGCAACCGAAGTCAATGGCCAAAAGCTTGTAGTTGAAGAAAACACTTTACTGCCTGATCAACAGCCAACACCAACAAGAGACTCATTCCTGTTAACCCCATTTTTTATTTTTTTGATTATTGCTATACTGATGATGATGCCTTTAGGCAATAGCATTCCTGCTTATGGTAAATTTCAGCGTGTGTTGCAGAAGGTTGTTTTCATTAGTGTAGGATTGCTAGGACTATTGATGTTGTTTCTATGGGTAGGGACAGATCATCAAACCATGACAAATAATTTGAACCTGTTTTGGGCTTTTCCACTTCATTTAGTTCTTGTATTTAAAGAGAGCAACTTGCCAAGATGGTTAAAGCGCTATACCATATTTTATCCAGCATATGTAGTTGTATTATTGTTGGTTGCGGCATTTGTCCCTGGTCTTGTTCCATTTGCAATTTATCCATTGATCATTGCCATGGCTTATTGCACATGGATGTTTTCAAAAAAACCTAACTGATTCTTATGAAAATTTTAATTACGGGAGCTACATCTGGATTTGGAAAAGCAATGGCTGAAAAGTTTGCATCAGATGGGAATGATCTTATCCTTACAGGTAGAAGAGCTGAGCGTCTTTCTGAATTTGCAAAAGAGTTACATGAAAAGTTTTCTGTTCAAGTAGCTACCAAAGTCTTTGATGTCCAAAACAAAGAAGAAGTTTTTAATGCATTGTCCAATGACAACAATCTTGAAGATGTGGATGTGGTAATAAATAACGCAGGGCTTGCACTTGGGCGAGATTTTTTTGATGAGGCAAATTTAGAGGATTGGGAGACCATGATTGACACCAACGTTAAAGGGCTCCTTTATGTAACAAAGGCCATGTTGCCTTATTTGATAAAAAGAGGGAAGGGTCATATAGTCAACATAGGCTCAACTGCTGGAATGGAAGTATATGAAAAAGGAAATGTGTATTGTGCAACAAAACATGCTGTGGAGGCCTTGACCAAATCAATGAGAATTGATTTGGTGAGACACAATATAAAAGTCACTGCGATTCATCCTGGTGCTGCAGATACAGAATTTTCAACGGTCAGGTTTAAGGGTGATGCACTCAAAGCAAAATCTGTCTATGAAGGTTTTACGCCTTTATATGCTGTAGATGTAGCAGAAGTAGCCTACTATGCAATAACTGTTCCTGAGCATGTTTGTTTGAACAGTATTGTTATGACTTGTGCTGCTCAACCCAATAGTTTTTATTTGCACAAGTCTACTGAGCAAGCGAGATTCTAACTTGAACCCCTGCTCTTGTATTTACTGAAGGTGCTGCATTGGAAATGTAGGGGTTCAATCTTCTTTGATCAAAGTAAAGCTGAATATTAACCCTGTTGCTAATTACATAATCAATGGTAGGCCTTATTGTTACCACTCTTTGTCCACCTGTTGCAAATGCATTCGCCTGATCTAACCTTGAGTTAGAATTGATGTCGTCGCGGATACTAAAATCCAAGGAGAAAGTAACATCATTTTCTAATTTCCCGGTTGGTTCTTTTTTGCCAATTTTAATTCTGAATGGAAGAGGGAATCCTCTTTTTCTCCAACGCATGCCAAAGGTTACTTCTGTTGATCGTACTTCACTGAGTTGAAAATCAACCAAGCTCATACTTAATTGCCTTGATTTTCTGTATTCAAATCGTCCTGACAATTGTCCAGTTGTAGAAAAATCAATGCCTATCAATGGAGAAAATTGTTCTGAAATTAAAAGATTCGGAACCAGAAAATAGGGAACGAAATTTCCTGAAATGGTATCTACAAAGGAAGGGAAGCCATAGAGTAAAGTGTCTTGGAACAACAAGGCCGAGTTAAAGCTATTCATACTCAGCGTGGAATTGTATCCATGAGAAATGGTAAAATTGGTAATGTATTTTTGTATGCTTTCTATTCTGCTAAGACCGTTGTAAGTGAGTCTCCAATTGGGTTTGGGAAGAAAGCCTCCGAAAGGATTCGCTTTTACATTTCCATCTCCTCCGTTTTTCAAGAGTCCAACGGTGTTGGCATCTTTTTTTGTATACGCTGCTATGAATGCGGGCACCAAAACATCTTGGGCATACCTTCCATACCCTTTGTAGTAGCCGTCTGCATCAACGGATTGGCTATATGGATTTTTTTCTCCGAGTCGCTTAGACAGAATTGCTCTGTTGTTTTCAAAAGTTTTGAATGTTTCACTCGTATTGTTAGGATCGAACTTTCCAAATAAGGTTTGGAAAGAAATATAACTGATGCTAAAGCCACCTCCCGAGTAAGGATTAAGCGAATTGAAAACGCCATTTCCTACTGTATCCTTGAATAGCGTTGAATAATTCTTTGTAAGACTTTTATCAAGGTTGAAGTCAATAATCAAATCACGCAATGGTTCTACTTGTGCAGTTATATTTAATTTTTGTTCGTAGTTCTGTAAGAACAAATTATTTAAAATAGGGTCTTTTGTGATTAATCCTTTTTTACCAATATCGCTAAGCCAAGCTTGGTTGGGCTGTTTTCCCATCACAAAGTCTAGTCCGGGTGCCATGCTCTTCCAATTTTGTCCAAAGAATTTGGAACTGTCTATATAACCAGGAAGGAAGGTGTTCCCACCTTCATTGTAGGTAACGCCAATTCTTTTTAGGGAAGTGATTATTTTTAGAACCGCTTTTTCTGCTCCATTCAACAAGATCACTCTTTGTTGTCTCTCTTCTTTTGCCAATCTTTTTTGTTCTTTTCGTGCAAGTTTTTCTTCTTCTTTTGTGAGCTTTGCTGCAATTTCTTCGGCGGTTCCTTTTTTCTTTTTTATTTGTTTTTTAGGAAGTCCTTTTAGTGCAGATTTTGTTGCAGCATCAGCCTGATTGCTTTCCTCAAGGGCCCTGAGCAATTTGCTTTTGCTGTACAGTTGTGTGAAATTAAATTCTGCAGTAGCTCCTGTTTGTCCACTATTTTGGATGGTGTTCCCCAAATTAATGGCCAGCCTAGAAGCGCCAACCCAATTGTAGGTGCTTCTATAAGCTACATTCAATGTGGTCCAATTCAAAAATGGAAAAATGGAAGTTGGGAAGTTATAAGTAATGTCTGCACTCTGATTATAGATGGTATTTCTTCCGCCTTTGAGGAAGTTTTTCATAAGTGAATCACGTTTGTCTTTGTTGTCGATTCTTCCAAATGGTTCATCCACTCTTGAATTGTTGATGGCTTTGAAATCTACATTCAAAGACCGGGTAAGGTCCCAGCGCATATTGTAGTTTCTGTCAATCACAAAATATTTATCATAGGTCTCTGGAATTTTAAATGGACCACCTCCAACATTTCTGGGTCGGAATGCGCCGAACTGTCTTCTTGTGTCTACCCTCACACCAATTAATGAAGGCATTGGATTGAAGTTGAAATTTCTTATGAAGTCGAGCCAAGGGGTAGGTGCCTTAATCATTTTTTTAAACGGCTCAATGTATCTTGCTTCAGAAGAGTAGTTGTATCCAATGCCACCTTGAGATTTACTCACCTGGTTACTTTCTACGAGGGGATTGTTCTGTTTGGTTTCAGTGAAAGAATAACTAAAGTCGAAATTTGAAATACTCCAAAGTTTGATTTTTTTATTTGCAGGTTGGTTAAACCTAACATTCGTAAAATTGATTGTTTTGAGTCCTACATAATCTATTGCATCATTCCTGATGGAGTCTCGATCGTCTTTAAAAATTTTAAGTTTTTCTTTTAAGGTTACATCTTTATCATAGGGGTCAAATTCTGGAGTTGAAATTGTTTGTGAGAGGTTGGCAAAAAATGGAATTTCTAATCCAAATTGCTTTGGAAGTAGTTTGCCCAATTGCAAATTAGTTGAAATGTCAAATTGCTGAAAATTATCCCTGAACCTCTCGTTTACCCTTTGTTCCAATTGTCCAAAACCAATCGTATGTACGTTGGCCGACATAGATACAGACCCCAGGTCTGCTAGCTGTAGGTTCATTTGACCTACAGCAGCCCATCCGCCATCTTCGTCTAAGCCAGAAAGCCTAAGCTCATTGATCCATACTTCTGCATTAACTGGCCTTCCTCCTGCAGGGTCTGAAAGGTTTTCTAATCCAGCTAAAATGCCTTTAATTTCACCCAGGTTGGGGTTACCTCTGATTGAAAATGTTTTTCCATTTATGGTTTTTCTATAAATGGCATTTGGATTATTGGTATTGAGGTTGCGTTCATTTTTGAGTTGAATCAATGCGGTTAAATCAAAACTCATTTCATTTTCTTCAGGCCAGATTATTCTTTCATCTGTTGTGCCAAAGGGGGTAATCTTTAAGGGATATTTTATTTCATAATAGTTGTTGATATAGTCATTACCCAAACGGATAATCGCATAAATTTCTCCATCTCTAACCGCACTATAACCTTTGAGACTCTCGGCATGATAGAACATCGACATTCTCTTGTATTGTCTTAAATCGTGGTTGAATGATTTAAAAACTGCGCGACCATCACCTTCAGACAAGTTAATCACATTGATGCTCAACGCTTGCTCATTTTGAAGTATATTGATGCCACCGTTGCTGAGTGTTTGCACCCTTTCAATTCCTGGTGGTGTGCGGTAAGGGATAGGATCTCTTCTGTCGTTTTCTTCGATGTTGACAGCGGATACAAAAAACTTGGTATTGTTATTGGTGAGGTCAATTCTCTTGTATAAGCCTGATGTATCTAATTCAAAAGCAAAGCTTCTCCAATTGTTTCTAACCAATTCTAACTTAGCAAATCTTAGTACAACTGAATCAGTGAAGTCGGTTAGAAACATCCTGAAAAAACGAATAGATTTAAAATCGGGGATGTCACCAACTTTGCTGGTATAGGCTGTTACGGGAACCCTAAATTGATACCATATTTGGTTTTCACGGGTACCATCAGCCAATGTTACTCCAACAACTTTTCTATCAGAGATAAAGTTTTGTCCCACTTGCATGATTCCATTACTCGATGGCTTTAAGTCGATGCGGTATTGGAAATATTCCTCAGCTTCATTTAGCGTATTGTCTCTGTTTAAGTCTTCTCCATCTGGAAATAGTGTAAAGGCAGAGGCAAACGCATCACCAGCCCTTGCTATAGGAGAGTTGCCTTGCGGACCATTAAAGTTTTTGTAACGGGATAAAATCCCCGAATTATTTTTATCAAAGGAGTCGTCTCGGTAATATTTAAAATTATCTGTAGATGGGTCATTAAGTAATTCTTGATAAGCAGGCGATGCTAGGCCTAGTCGAGTTGCAACATCACTAAGAAATTGCCTTCTTACCGTCGCTTCAGCTGAATCGGATAAACCATCAAGTCCTACATCTTGAAAAGGCCTATCTGCAGGTTCATTGCTGAATCCTTGCGTTATTTGAATGGGGTTCAATGGAGATCTTCCCCATGTAGATGTTGCAGTTGCGGATGGAATACTTGGCGTAGGCAATCCGTTTTCGTAGAACCTTCTTGAATCTTTTAAAATGTCTTCTGAAACGTTACCTAGGTTCAAGTAAAGTGATCCTCCTGCTGGATTGGTATTTTTGATGAATGGATCGAGCACCCAGAATTCAACGAATTCGATATTGGCAGTTTCAAAATCAGTTTGGTCGATGCCCCTCATAATGCCACCCCATCTTTTGTTTGGATTTCTCAGGGTTCCATTGCTTTCAATATTCAAGGCATCATAATTGTAAGGTCCTCTCTCCTTGGGGTAGTAGGCAAGGTCGAAGGTAACAAGCTGACTTTGTCCGAAGTCTGGTGTTCTTCTTGGAAAAATTTCTTGTTGTCCAACACTTCTTACCCTTGAGTCTGACAGCTGCGCCAAATCATTCCGAATAGGGTTATTTGGATTTCTTCTTTCCTGTAAAATGGGTTCAATATTGTACCAAGCAAGTTTGGCTCTGTTCTTTCCATATTCGATGTTGTCAAACTCGGTAGCTTCAGGAAACAAGGTGTTTCCAAATCGATCAGTTGCACCAGCTGGTGTAGATGCAAGTGTCCATCCAACAATGGGGAATCTTAAATCGATGCTTGACTTTGTTCCTTCAAAATCATCAAGATAAATTATTCCTTCACCACCTCTGCCTATTTGTGGCGCGTGACCTGGAATCATTTTGGCTGCTTCTGCAGAAAAATTAATTTTTGATGTTCCATTTGCTTCATAGAATGGAAGCTTGCTCAACCACTTGCTTAACCTCGGTAATTCACTGTTGTAATTCACGTCTAGACCTACCATGCTGTTTCTGATAGGATCTGAACCGTATTCCATTTTTGTGAAAAAAGGACGTTCGGTAAGACGGACCATTGTACCACCAATTGATAATTTATCGTTGAACAAATAATCCCATCGCATACCGAGGTATGTTCGTTGTTGAACACCAAATGTGGCATTGTTTTCAAACTTCACATCTACAGGTAAACCGGATTGTTTGATGGAATTGTTGATGATTCTTAACGTACCAGAAATGTAATCAATGGTATAATCAATATTTTCTTGCAATACTTGTCCCCCTGCTGTTACAGTAACCGACCCTTGCGGAATGTTAAATGCATTCAGCGAAATTTCACCACTAGATGCACCCGATGATTTTGAGCTTCCACGTATAACAAACCTGTTTAGGTTGGCATAGGTTTGTGCAATGGCTTTGATGGTGTCGTATAGTGGATAGAATAAATATTTTTCTCTTAATGAGGGATCAGAACTGAATGCATAATCAAGATCGTGTCCAAAAGGCTCTAGTATCGGAAAGATAACACGGCTCTGATAGGAGTTGACAGTGAAGCCTTCAACATAGTCAAATACACCATCTGGTTGAGGGTCATTTTGGTTATTCAATCTATCCAGATTCATCAGCGTAATCAAAGGAACACCTGCCTGATCCCCTTCAGGGATGTATCTTTTTTCTCCACCACCAGGTTCTTGATACAATACATTGAATTGAAAATCTTGTCGCTCTAACTGTCCGGAACCCACAGGATAAATATTTTTCATCATGAGGTCCCACATAGGAAGTGCAGTTCGCTGTGAGGTGGCTTTTAATAATTTTAGGAACAATACTTTTTGTACGCCATTGCTTGCATCAACTGGAATGTCTTGTGCAAACTCACCCACCTGATATACTTTGCCATTCACCGTGTACTGGTAAGCCACGGCCAATACTTCGTCTGGTTGTAGTGTAACATTGAGCGATATAAAACCGAGCTGTCTATTGAAATAATATTGTGTGCTGTCTAGCTTGCGTGCAAATGTTTTTTCAAAATCACGCACTGGCTGCAGTCCAATGTTGTTGAGGAAATTGACAATCCTGGCAGGATCTCTACTGGCAGGATTGCTTACAATTTTTCCGTATAAATCGTTAGTTCCATTCGCAGGAAAACTGAGTCCAGTTGGATTGATGATTGGCGCTTGTTGATAGGGTGAAGCTTCACCCAGATCCATCAAGCCCACAATGTCTCTGGCATTGGTTGTAGCGCCTGTCCTGTTGGTCACCCAAACATCCAACCTTAAGATTTGTACTTGTGAATTGACGATGGGTAAATTTTTCATCGCTTTGTTGTACTCTTTTCTAAAGTGTTGGGCCAACAAGAAATGTCGGTTTTCCTCGTATTCATCAGCCTTGATCTCAAACTGTGTTGCACTGGATCCGCCTTGGAAACCAACGGACTGTCTTTGTGAACGCTGACTGGCAAAAACGGTCGATACCCACAGTTTACCAAACTGCATTTGTGTTTTCACACCAAACAGTTGTTGTGCGCCCGGAATCAAAGTCCCTTTTGATGCAAATGAGGTATTACCGATTTCAATTTTTTTGAAGATATCG
This sequence comes from Chitinophagia bacterium, assembly GCA_041303255.1. Lineage (GTDB taxonomy): Bacteria > Bacteroidota > Bacteroidia > Chitinophagales > Chitinophagaceae > Pollutibacter. Next base: position 9,500 of record JBFYPP010000039.1, read on the forward strand.
TCTGCATCTCCGGTATAATCTAATTTCAATTGGTTCTCAAAATCAAAAGTGGATAAGGTGTTGTAGCTGATCGGAAACCTCATCTTGTTGCCAATGTTTCCCACTACATTCAAATTGGCGGCCATATCAAAATCTAGTCCACCATTTCTTCTTGCCCTTTCTGGCAGGGTCGGATTTTTTACATTTTGTCCTTGATAACCTGCTGTTACATTTACTTCCCCTTGTGGTCGAATATCAATTTTTCCTGAGCCGAACAAGCGGTTAAACAGATCGTCTCCCATATTGAGCTTGGGCTTGGTCAGTTTTCTATTCAATAAGCTACTGGTATTTGCTCTTTTTTGGAAATAATCCGTTTCCATTTTGCGGGATTGTATCCGCATGTATTCATCAAAACTCAAAGAAGTCGGTTTTCTAAAATACTTGCTGCCTACTTTTTCAATAATAAAATATTCCTTGGTCTTTGGATCATAAACAATAGAATCTCTAATGTTAACGGGATCCTTGAGGTCGAATGGATTTTTTCTTTGTTGAGTCAGTTTATCACTGTAGCGGTCTTGCAGAGGGTAGCGAAGTGTATCTTGTTTAGGGACAGTATCTTGAATGCTTGGATGATGGGCATAAGGATGTTTTTCCGCAGTTGCAGAGAGGTTTAAACCAATAATAATGGTCAATAAAGTTATCTTTCTGGATAACAAGTTCAACGTGCCGTAAACATTTGATGGGGTAGAGTTCTTATCAAATAAGCTGAAGGGATTTTTTAATGATAGATTCAAGATTATTGTCTTCTGGAGAAGAATGCTTTACTTTTTTGAGGGCATTTTCAGCAGCAGTTTTCTGAATGCCAAGTGCCATCAGAGCATTTAACGCATCATTGTCTAAAGTATTGTATTTGAAGCCAGAAGAAGTACTTTCGACTCCAGATTTTACCATTTTTTCTCTTAGCTCAAGTACAATTCTTTCGGCCGACTTCCTACCAATCCCTTTTATTTTTTCCAAAGCACCTGTATTGCCCGAGGCGATAGCCGATTTTAACTCGGCTGGCTGCATGGAGGAAAGCATGATTCTCGCGGTAGAAGCGCCTACCCCGTTCACGCTGATTAATTGTATAAACAACTCTTTTTCAGGAAGTTCTGAAAATCCAAAGAGCGTGTGACTGTCCTCTTTTATTTGTAAATGGGTAAAGAGGGTGCCTTCTTTCAAATCCACCACTTTTGAATAGGTGTTCAAGCTAATCTGCACCTCATATCCCACCCCATGCACATCCATATGCACGAATGCGGGGGTTTTCACAATAAATTTACCAGTTAAGCTTGCTATCATTTTTCAATAAATACAATGCGAATTTAATGAATTTAAGGGAGTTGGGGTCTTTGTAACCTCATTTTAACTACCTAAAAGTTTGTTTATTTCATCATCTTGCAATGGGCAAATCCATAACTTTGGTGCCCAAACCAACAACATGCAAAAAATTACAGCAGCCATTACAGCCGTGGGGGGATATGTTCCCGAAGATTTGCTCACCAATGCCGATTTGGCAAAAATGGTTGATACCAATGATGAATGGATCAAATCCCGCACCGGGATTTCTGAAAGACATATTCTCAAAGGTGAGGGGAAAGCTACTTCAGACCTTGTAGTTCCAGCAGTTTTGGATCTCTGTAAGCACAGGGGAATTGAGCCTAACGATATTGATTGTTTGATTGTAGCTACAGTTACACCAGACATGTTTTTCCCCAATACCGCCAATATCGCCTCCGATAAGTTGGGTATCAAAAATGCCTGGGGATTCGATATCCTCGCCGCATGTTCTGGATTCTTATATGCACTAACCACAGGTGCTGCACTTGTTGAAAGTGGAAGATATAAGCGTGTGGCCGTTGTGGGTGCAGATAAAATGAGTTCAATAACCGATTATACAGACCGCACTACTTGTATTCTTTTCGGAGACGGCGCAGGCGCAGTTTTACTTGAGCCCAACCACGAGGGTTATGGGGTATTGGACAGTATTTTAAAAAGTGATGGAAGTGGCGGTAAATACCTAAATATGAAAGGCGGTGGATCTCTAAATCCTCCAACACATGAAACAGTGGATAAAAAACAACATTACCTGTTTCAAGACGGACAACCCGTTTTTAAGTTTGCCGTAACCGGAATGGCAGATGTGAGTTATGAGTTGATACAAAGAAACAACCTGACTGCAGACGATATTGCTTGGTTGGTGCCTCACCAAGCCAACAAAAGAATCATTGATGCAACCGCCAGAAGAATGGGATTGTCAGATGAAAAAGTGATGTTGAATATTCAGCGTTATGGAAATACAACCGCAGCAACAATTCCACTTTGTTTGTGGGACTTTCAAGGCAAATTGAATAAAGGCGACAACTTAGTGTTTGCCGCTTTTGGTGGTGGATTTACTTGGGGCGCAACATGGGTAAAATGGGCAATATGAGTCAGAAAAAATTCAAAGGCTTCTCTTCTCTTGCTGTGCATGGCGGACATATTAAAGATCCTATGTATGCACACCTTACACCTATTTATGCATCGTCTACTTATGTATATGATGAGGCTGAGCAAGGCATGAGGAGATTTTCGGGAAAAGAGGAAGGCTATATTTATGCACGTTGGGGTAATCCAACCATGAATGAAGCTGAACTCAAGATTGTAGCTATGGAAACGTATGGACTTGAAAAAGACGGAAAAGCACTTGAGGCAAAAGCAATTCTGCACGCTTCCGGAATGGCAGCCATCAGCTCACTTTTTATTTCAACACTTAAACGTGGTGATAAAGTACTGACCCATTTTTCTCTGTATAGTGGAACGCAAGATTATTTGAAGTCGCTATTAGAGCCGTTAGAAGTAGAAGCAATCATTGTTGATTTACGCGACCTCAACCTGGCAGAAAAATGTTTGAAAGAAGATCCTGCAATTAAGATGATCTACTTGGAAACACCCGCCAATCCTACATTACAGTGTGTTGATTTGGACGCACTTTCAAAATTGGCAAAGCAATATGGTAAGCTCACTGCATGCGACAATACTTTTGCAACACCTTATTTGCAGCAGCCCTTTAAATATGGTATTGATTTTGTTTTGCACTCCACAACCAAGTTTTTAAATGGACACGGTACCGCAATAGGAGGAGTATTAGTTGGGACCGATCTGGAGTTCATGAAAACGCGTGCAACAAAAACGCACCGATTACTCGGAGGGAATAGCAATGCATTTGATGCTTTTTTGTTGATCAATGGTATGCGTACTTTAGAAGTGAGGATGATACGACATTGTGA
>JBFYPP010000040.1:0-12589 GCA_041303255.1 Chitinophagia bacterium
GCTTCGTCTGATAAATGGGTTGAGGCATATACCACATGCTTGTTGTCTTTCAAAAAGGCACCGCAGGTTGTTCTGCCTTTTCCGCTACTTATCAATTGAGGAACAAATTTTTCACCTGGCTTGGTTGGAACTCTTCCCACATAAATTTGATCACAAGGGATGTTTTCTTTGGGATTGGTCTTTTGGAAGACCAGCCATTTCCCATCGAAACTGAAATAGGCTTCTGCATTATCCCCACCAAACGTGAGCTGTGTAATGTTTTTAAAATGAGACTCGTTGGCGTACTGAAGACTGTCTTGTGCAAACAAACTACTGTGGACAGTCAACAAGAAACTAAATCCAACAAGGGATTTCTTTAGGGTTAGGCGGATTGAATTTTTCATTGCTAATTATTAAGTTTTGCAAAACTACAAGATGACTGAACAGGATTTATCACCGAAATGTAATAAAAGCGACTGAATTCGTAATTTTGAGGATGAATTTTTTAGGAACCCTGTTTTCGACATTGGCAATTCTTCCGTTTCTACTCCTTTTCTCATGCAATAGCAAGGGCGATCAAGAAAATTTGAAAACAAAATTCAGTTCGGCAGATTCCATAGAGCAGTTGATTACAAAATACCCGGACTCCCTAGAACTGCAAATTGACCTTCAAGAAAAAATTTATTCCCAGGGAGACACCGCCATTGCCTTAAACAACTTAGAAGCACTGGTACAAAAACACAAGAACAGCACCGTCTTGCACAATACCCTTGCCTTTATTCAACTTCAAATGGGTGATACAAGCAATGCAGTGGGTTCTCTGGTAAACTCACTCGCAATTAATCAATTACAACCAGAAATTGAATTTGAATTGGCCTTTGTAGAGGCGACCAGAGGCAATTCAAGGGCATTGGCAATTGCAGATAAAATGATGGCACAATATGCCGATAAAGAAATCCAGGCCAAGGCACATTTTACGAAGGGTATCTTCTTTGCAAATAAAACCATGTTAAGGGAGGCCATTAAGGAATTTGACGCCGCAATTATCAATAATTTTACTTCTATTGATGCGTATGTTGAGAAAGGTATTTTACATTATGAATTGGGTGAAACACGTAAATGCATAGACATACTTTCTAAAGCAGCAGAAATAGACAAAAATAACCCTGACATTTTTTTCTGGTTGGGAAAAGGGTACAAACAAATAAATCAAGAAGACCAAGCAATACTTTACTTTGGTGAAACCTTGAAACTGGATCCAAATTATATAGCAGCAAAAACAGCAATTCAAGCAATAAATAAAAAATAGAATTATGGCCATCATTGCCCCTTCACTACTGTCCGCCAACTTTTTACAACTTCAAGAAGCATGCAACATGCTGAACCAATCCGAAGCGGAATGGTTTCATTTGGATGTGATGGATGGACGATTTGTCCCCAACATCAGCTTTGGAATACCCGTGATTGCTGCAATTCGAAAAGCAACAAAAAAAGTTTGTGATGTCCATTTGATGATTGAAGAACCAGAAAAATATGCACAAGCATTCAAAGATGCAGGCGCAGACGTTCTAACGGTACATGTTGAGGCTTGCAGACACTTGCATAGAAATATCCAACAAATAAAGGCCTTGGGTATGAAGGCAGGAGTTGCTATTAATCCACACACCCCTATTTCAGCTATAGAAGAAATTATTGCTGATGTAGATTTGGTTTGTTTAATGTCTGTCAATCCTGGATTTGGTGGTCAGAAATTTATTGAAGCCACTTTGCCAAAAATTAAACAATTAAAAAAGGCAATCACAGAAAAAGGCTCCAACGCCATGATTGAAATTGATGGTGGCGTTACCTTAGAAAATGCAGCCAGCATTATCCATGCAGGAGCTGATGTTCTTGTTGCAGGCAACACTGTATTTGGTGCTGCCAATCCAATAGATACTATTAAACAATTAATAAGTATTCGTTAATAAATCCTTAGCTGAAGGCTTAAACAAAAGTTTACCCACAAGATGTTAATAATTAAGTGTGTGCTGTTTCGTGACCAAAAGATTAAATTTGAATAGAACGAACCCATTGACAAATTAACACCTAAAATCCGTTGCTTTGACTGAAGCCATCATCAACCTTGAATCCATCAATCCAATAGAATTCTTTGGAGTGAATAATGGAAAACTTGACTTACTTAAAAAAAGATTCCCTTTATTAAAAATCCTCAGCAGGGGTACACAAATCAAACTCAGTGGCTCTGCAGAACAGATTGAATCTGCAAGAGAAAAAATTGAGACCCTTGTTCAGTACTTGCAAAAAAATGGCAACGTTAGTCAAAATTATTTTGAACAAATATTGGGTGGCGACGACGTTGAAACTGTTGATCATTTTGTTGAAAAAAACCCCCATGACGTGTTGGTATTTGGCCCTAATGGCAAATCAGTTAGAGCCAGAACACAGAACCAAAAAAAGATGGTAAGTGCAGCCGATAAAAATGACGTCATTTTTGCAATTGGTCCAGCTGGTACCGGTAAAACATATACTGCAGTAGCTTTAGCAGTAAGGGCATTAAAAAATAAATCTGTAAAGAAAATTATCTTAACCCGCCCAGCAGTTGAGGCAGGAGAAAGTCTAGGTTTTCTTCCTGGAGACCTGAAAGAAAAAATTGATCCGTATTTACGTCCGTTGTACGATGCCCTAGACGATATGATTCCAGCTGATAAATTGGGTTATTACATGACCACCAGGGTTATAGAAATTGCACCCCTGGCTTACATGAGGGGAAGAACATTAGATCATGCCTTCATTATTTTGGATGAGGCACAAAATACGACTGACTTACAAATCAAAATGTTTTTGACCAGAATTGGTGCAAATGCAAAGGCAATTATCACCGGTGATTTGACTCAGATTGATCTTCCCAAGAACCAAAAAAGCGGATTAGAAAAAGCGACCAGAATTCTCAAAAATATTGACGGTATTGCACACATTGAATTGGACGAAGAAGATGTGGTAAGGCACAGATTGGTAAAGGCAATCATAAGAGCATACGACAAAGAAAAAGATCAAAACAATGGATAAGCGTATAAAATTCTCAATTTTTTTGCCTGTTTTAATGCTAATGGGTTTACTATTTTCATGCAATACACCTGAAGGATTTAAAGAACCTGAAGATCCATTAGATGCTGGAAGGGAATTTCTTCGTTCTGTATTGGATGGGGATTACGAAAAAGCAGCGTTGTATCTTAGTAAAGATGCTGAAGACCAAGAGCTTTTCAATCGTTATCAATCGTACATGAAGAAAAGGCCAAGAAAAGAAATGCTCAATTTGAAATCAGCATCAATCATCATCAACAAAGTTGAACCTTTAGGTGATAGTATAACCATCATCAACTATTCCAACTCTCACAGTATGAAGCCAACCGACCTCAAAGTAGTCAGAGATGGCAAAACATGGAAAGTCGATTTCAGTTATACTTTTTCTGGCAACATGCCCATTGAATGATAGACCCAAAACAAATAGCAGTTGTAGCCATTGGCAGTGCCGTAGGCGGTGCATTAAGGTATTTTGTATCCGTCGTTTTTATTTACAAAGAATGGAACAAATTACCTTGGTCAACTTTTCTAGTAAATTTTATTGGTTGTTTTTTAATTGGTATGTTTTATGATCTTTTTGAAAAACCAAATGACGGAAACACCAATTTAAAACTTTTACTTACCACAGGCTTTTGTGGTGGATTCACTACTTTTTCAGCCTTTGCGTATGAAAATCTTCAATTGCTAAAAAACAACACGCCTACTATTGCCTTCCTATATATAGCACTATCCGTAATCTTATGCATTTTAGCCACTTTTTTGGGAATGTTCCTGTTTAAATAAATGACATGGAATCAAAAAAAATTACAATGGAAACGCTCATTTATTTGTTACTGATTGGACTAGCAGCTGGTTTCATGGGAGGATTGGTAGGAATTGGAGGTGGTGTAATTATTGTGCCTGCGCTCGTGATGTTGGTAGGTATGACACAACATCAGGCACAAGGAACCTCACTTACCATGATTCTATTTCCGGTAGGCATACTGGGAGTACTCAACTATTACAAACAGGGTTATGTAGATTTTAAATACGCAGGGCTACTTGCAGTTGGTTTTTTTGTGGGAAGTTATTTGGGCAGCAAATATTCTCTTAGCTTACCGCAATTGACTATAAAAAGAGTTTTCGCAGTAATCATGATTGTTCTGGCAATCAAGATTCTTGTTTTTGATAAGAAATAATCCAGACTTCAAGCTAACAACACACATTCAATTACCACTTACTGGTATTGAATATATAATGGAATTGGCTTTAGCGCAAGCAATTCTTTTATGGTTAATAGCCGATGGGGTGCTTCCTTCAAATCATTCTTATAGAACAATTTAAACCCGGTAAATTGAATGGGTTCTCGATGAGCAAACAGCTTATAGGTATTGATTTTTCTGGCTGGAGAACCCCAACCATCCATATCTAAAACAAATTGTACTTCCGGGATAATTTTAATTTGCTTATACTCTTTTAACATCCCCTGTGTAAATCTATGGATAACAAGAATTTTAGGAGGCAGGTCATTTTTCTTTACAAGATCAGCCAAATAAGATGCTGCATAGTTGATGTCCGATGCATCAAAACTACCAATGACTGTACCTGGTTTTTGCCCGCCTTTCATTGAAAATTCCGGATCAATACCCAAATGAACACGAGGATGTTTTAGGTATTTTTCAATAACCGGAATTTCTTCCTTGAGGCTGCTTAATCCAACCTGTATGTCTAGAAATACAATCGCATTAATTTCTTCTGCCATGGCCATTACTTTATCAATTTCGGCATTGGGCATACGAAGTCTGTACTTACCTGTAGAACCTGGTGATTCTTGAGCAGTTGTAACGATATAATGTAATGCTGGCATTACTGGCGTTGTTGGATCTGCTTTTTCCCAAGCCTTTACCTCCTCCTTTAATCTGGCAAACATTTGTTTCTTTGGCAGCTCCCCAAGAATACCCATCCTTGTTGAGTAAAGATTACCGTAATAAGCAATAACACGATAAAAAGGAAGAATAGCACCTACTTTAGAATATTGCTCTGCAAATTTCCATTTACCAGTACTATCTCCATTGGCCATGGAAATCATACGTGCTTTAAAGTTGACTGAATCTAGAACAGGTTTATTTTCAACCACCGCCTCGTTTTCCTTTTGAGCGCGCTCAGGATCGCTTTGTGCAACCCCACAGCCAGAGAGCATCAAAAAGAAAAATACTTTGAAGACGACTTGCTTAAATAGGGACCTTTCTAACATCAGTTTCAACATTGGAGATTATTTATTCAATTCAGTAAAAAGCTTTTTCATGTCCTCGTTCAACTTTAATTTCAGTTTATTTTTACCAACAATAGACACTATTTTATCTTTTAAATCAGGAAGTGCATCCAAAACATCTGCTTCCGTTCTTTTGATTTTACTTATTTTTCCAAAAGCAACATCAAATACATAAAGTTCTTCCTTTTCTGTAAATACTTTTTTTGCACTTCCACCATATTGGTAAGAATCGGCCAAGTAAATAAATCGATAATTAATGAGTTGAAATTTAGCTCCGTCTTCAATCACTTCATAAAATGTTTCTTTAGATAAGCGACCATTAACAGGATATCCAGAACGGAAATGAACTTCTTTTTTTGCAGCAGAAACAGGGTAAGTCATGCGAAAGCTACCTACCGGATCGTTGAAAACATACATTTCACCCTCACGGTTAAAATAGAGTTCGTTTTTCTCCAGATTAAACCTAAGCTCAACATTTTGTGCAACAGAACCATCTTTGAAATAAACGGTACCCAATCCCCAGCTTTGGTTAAGCAGGGGTGATCCTTCGATGTTTGTGGCTTCTGGATTATTAAATGGTCTACCCCTGATATTATAAGCTTCGACATAGACGTTTGTGGAAACACCCCCTGAAACAATGGACTGTGCGATACCTCCAGAAACTAAAAAAAGTAAACCTGAAGATGCAATAAGTCGAAGGAACAATGTAGGTTTCATAAAAAAGCTTGAGGAGCAAATTTACCAAAGAAATTGGATGTGAAGACGAAAATCAATCGTGGAGATAATTAAACTACCTTTGTGGAAATAATAACAACACGAGTTTGGATTTTTCATCATTTCACTTCCATGAATCCCTTGCTGAAAGTTTAGAGGCAAGCGGCTACCAGAAACCAACCCCTATACAGGAAAAGGCTATACCCATAATTCTAGAGGGAAAGGACATTATCGCATCGGCCCAAACAGGCACAGGGAAAACAGCAGCATTTTTGTTGCCTATTTTGCACAAACTGTTGTCTGAAGAAAAAAATGATACCGACGTTCATGCCCTTATTCTTGTCCCCACCCGAGAACTTGCCATCCAAATAAGCAGCCATCTTGATGGTCTTACCTATTTTACCTCTTTAAGCTCAATCGCAGTTTATGGCGGGGGTGATGGGGGAAGTTTCGTACAGGAGAAACAAGCGCTTTCAAAAGGTGTTGATATTGTGGTGGCTACGCCCGGAAAATTGATATCCCACCTGAACATGGGTTATGTAAAAATGAAGGAATTGAAGTTCTTGGTTTTAGATGAAGCCGATCGCATGTTAGACATGGGATTTCATGACGACATTATGAAAATCATTTCTCATTTGCCTACAAAAAGACAAACCATACTTTTCTCAGCCACCATGCCTCCAAAAATGATGCAATTGGCAAAAACAATACTCATTAATCCTTCGGAGGTAAGTATTGCTTTGTCCAAACCACCAGAGAGCATCAAGCAACAAGTTTATCTCGTTTACGATACACAGAAGATTCCATTAATTCAACATATTTTAGGAGAACAGCCCTACAAATCTGTTTTGATTTTTTGTTCAAGAAAACAAACCGTAAAGCAACTAACGGCACAACTCCAAAAAAGAAAATACAATGCAAATGAGATCCATTCAGATCTCGACCAAACACAGAGGGAAAATGTATTGCTCGATTTTGCATCCAAACGTTTGCCTATACTTGTGGCTACAGATATCCTAAGTAGAGGAATTGATATAGACCAAATTGAGTTGGTAATCAATTACGATGTTCCACCAGATGGCGAAGATTATGTTCATCGCATTGGAAGAACAGCAAGAGCTGAAACAAAAGGTGCTGCAATCACATTGGTCAACCAAGATGACTACCACAAGCTGAAACGAATAGAAAAATTAATAAGTAAGGAAATTGAAAAAGTAGCAATACCCTCTGTTATTGGAGAGACCCCTAACTTCAATTCATCCTCATCAAGTAAAAAATGGAGTGGCAAAGGAAGCGGAACAAAAAAAGAGTTAATTAAACCTAATCGTTCCTAAACACCACTACTCCATCGAAAACATCAACCACAACAGGTTTGGTTCTGTCTATTTCTGCAGCCAATATTTTCTTTGAAAGTTGATTAATAATTTCTTTTTGAATGAGTCGTTTTAGTGGCCTAGCACCAAACTGTGGATCAAATCCATTTTCAGCAAGGAAGTCGATTGCATAACCGCTAAAAGTTATCGATATCCCTGAAGCCAAAACCAGTGCTTTTAACCCCCTCAATTGAACTTCAACAATCTTCCTAAGTTCTTTTCTACTCAATGGTTGAAACATGATAATTTCATCCACACGGTTAAGGAATTCCGGCCTAATGGTCTGTTTTAACAATGCCATTACTTCTACTTTTGCTTTTTCAGCTACGCTGTCAATTTCGTCGGGTTTAACTTGTTCAAATGCATCTTGAATCAGGTGACTCCCAATATTGCTGGTCATGATAATGATGGTATTTTTGAAATTCACCACCCTACCCTTATTATCGGTTAGTCGCCCATCATCCAATACCTGTAACAATACATTCCATACATCTGGATGCGCTTTCTCGATTTCATCCAACAACACAACACTGTAAGGTTTTCTGCGGACAGATTCCGTTAATTGTCCACCTTCATCATATCCTACATATCCTGGAGGAGCACCTACCAATCTGGAGACCGTATGCTTTTCCTGGTATTCACTCATGTCTATTCTCGTCATCATGGCCTCATCGTCGAAAAGATACTCAGCAAGTGTTTTTGCCAACTCTGTTTTCCCTACACCGGTGGTTCCCAGAAAGATGAATGATCCAATTGGTTTTTTAGGATCTTGTAAACCAGCTCTGCTTCTTCGAATGGCATCAGCAACTGCAGTGATGGCTTCTTCCTGACCAACCACCCTTTGGTGTAAATGATCTTCGAGGTTGAGTAATTTTTCGCGGTCGCTTTGTAGCATTTTTGAAACAGGAATACCTGTTGCTTTCGCAACTTGTTCTGCAATATCTTCTGCATCAACTTCTTCCTTTAGAAGCCTGATCTCACTGGATTCTGCCAATTCTTGAGAAAGGGAAATGATCTCTGCTTCTTTTTCTTTGATCTTTCCGTAACGTATTTCAGCTACCGTTCCATAATCTCCCTCACGTTCTGCCTTCTCAGCTTGTGATTTTAACTTTTCAATATCCGCTTTTGCTTGTTGCACTTTTTCAACCAATTCTTTCTCTTCTTTCCACTTTGATTTAAGCGTGTCTCTCTCCACGACCATATTGGCTATCTCGGTGTTCAACTCTTTCATCTTACCCTCGTCATTTTCTCTTTTGATTGCTTCTCTTTCTATCTCAAGTTGCCTGATCTGACGTTCGAGTTTATCCAATTCCTCTGGCATTGAATTCATTTCCAAGCGAAGCTTAGCGGCACTTTCATCAATTAAATCAATTGCCTTATCGGGCAAAAAACGATCGCTGATGTACCTGTGAGAAAGCTCGACAGCTGCAATAATTGCTTCATCTTTTATGCGCACGTGATGGTGGGTTTCATAGCGGTCTTTAATCCCCCTTAAAATAGAAATAGCATCTTCAATGTTTGGCTCATCAATCATTACCTTTTGAAATCTCCTTTCAAGTGCCTTGTCCTTTTCAAAATACTTTTGGTATTCGCTCAGCGTAGTGGCGCCGATGGCCCTGAGTTCTCCTCTTGCCAAAGCTGGCTTTAAAATATTGGCAGCATCCATTGCGCCATCTCCACCACCTGCACCAACAAGTGTATGTATTTCATCTATAAACAAAATTATTTCGCCATCACTTTCGGCTACTTCCTTAACCACCCCCTTTAAACGCTCTTCAAATTCACCCTTGTATTTTGCGCCAGCAATCAGCTGACCCATATCAAGGGCATAAATTAATTTTGATTTCAAGTTATCGGGTACATCCCCATTTACGATTCGCATAGCCAAACCTTCAGCAATTGCAGTTTTACCTACACCAGGTTCCCCAACCAGAATTGGATTGTTCTTAGACCTTCTGGTAAGTATATGCAGCGTGCGCCTGATTTCTTCATCTCTACCAATTACAGGATCAAGTTTACCCTGTCGGGCCATATCAATTAGGTTCTTTGCATATTTATTCAATATATCAAACTGAGTTTCCTGCGTTTGACTTTTTACTTTCTCTCCCTTTCGCAATTCTTGTATGGCTTGCAACAACCCTTTTTCAGTAAGTCCCGCTTCCTTTAGTAATTTAGAAACAAGGTCTGACCCATTCAACAACGACAACAAAAGGTGTTCTGGAGTAACAAATTCATCACCAAACTTTGCAAGAGAAGAAACCGCCCTTAAAAAGACATTGTTGGCCTCTCTAGAAAGAGATTGAGCAGGATCTGTCTCTGATTTTGGAAGTTTTAGCAAAGCTTCTTTTAACTTTGCAATCAGTACTTGAACCGAAACATTATTTTTCTTTAAAAGATATTCAACAGGAGAATTTTTCTGTTCCAATAGACTTTGAAGAATGTGTTCAGTTTCAATATTGGGATTCTTTCCACTAAACGCAGCTTGTTGGGCTGATTGAACCACTTCGGCGGCTTGTATGGTAAAGTTATTTAAATTCATATGACTAGATTTACACTATTCCATCAAATTATTATCCACATACCAAAACAGGTAAATATGTCAGCATCATTCTTTAAAACATGTCTAAAATTCAGTCTGGGATTGATTTTCATGCTATTCTTGCAGTCGATATCTGCACAAACTGATTTTAGTCAGCTTGAAAAAATAATCAAACAAAATGAAAAAAGTTTGGGCAAAGACCATGTGGTTGTTATCCAAAAAGAGGGGAAAAATATTTTTTTAAAGGATACGGAAGATTTTAAGTTGAAAATACCAGCCCCGCTGGGTAACAGCAGTAAATGGCTTACCGCTGCCCTGGTAATGATTTTTGTGGATGAAGGAAAAATAAAACTTGATGACCCTGTGAGCAAATACGTACCTGTTTTTGGCAAATACATGAAAGGCTATATTACCATCAGGCATTGTATTGCACAAACAACAGGATTAGATACAGATGCTACCGGTATTGTTAAGTTCACCCAAAAAAGTAAATTCAATTCCTTAGAAGAAGAGATGGAATTTTTTGCTTCTAAAAAACTAATCGTTGATAATCCCGGTGAGGCATTTTCTGATGGAAGTGTTGGTTTGAATATGGCAGGGAGAGTATTGGAAGTGATTACCAAAAAAACATTTGACAGGGTTGCACAAGAAAAATTATTCAGACCACTTGGCATGAAGACTGCCTCTTTTTATGATGAGGGAGGAAAAGCACCTAACCCTTCGTCTGGAGCCAGTTGCTCTGCATTTGATTATTTGAATTTCATGCAAATGATTATGAACAAAGGAATGTTCAATGGCAAAAAAGTGTTGAGTGAGTCTGCTATTGAAGTATTATTAAGTAATCAATACCCTGAGGCAAGGGTCCGTTATAATCCAGATCTAACAAAAGGATGGAATTATGCCAGTGGAAGCTGGATGGAAGAAGAAAATGGAAATGGGAAAGGCATTGTTTATTCGGGTGCATCAGCTCAAGGTGTTTGGCCTTGGATTGATTTAAAAAGAAAATACATTGGCATTGTTTTACCTGCTTCGCCGATGAATTTTCAGAAAAGGGATTTATTTGCTCAAATTAAATCTGCTGTAGAATCGGCATTGGAACAATAGTTAATGAAAATGCTTAACCTACTTGAGCAGAATACAAAAAAAATAAAACAAATCGCATCCGAAATTGGATTCGAAGCATGTGGTATTGCCCAAGCTAGGAAGCTAGATGAAGATGCAGCGCGACTTGAAACTTGGCTAAAAAATGGCAGACATGGTGAGATGAAATACATGGAAAACCATTTTGACCTTCGGATTGATCCCACACTTTTGGTGCCTGGAGCAAAGTCGGTTATCACAGTTTTGTATAATTATTTTCCGGAAACTACCCAAGACTTCAATTCTCCAAAAATTGCCAAATACGCTTACGGAAAAGATTACCATTTGGTAATTAGAGAGAAACTTTGGGAATTCCTGTATCGAATACGAGAATCAGTTGGAGCAATAGAAGGAAGGGGCTTTGTTGATTCTGCACCGGTTTTAGAGAGAAGCTGGGCGGTAAAAAGTGGATTGGGCTGGGTTGGAAAAAACGGAAATTTAATCAATAAAAAAAAGGGGTCTTTCTTTTTCATTGCTACCCTCATCACAGACTTGGAGTTACTCGCAGATCAACCCTTATTACAAGACTATTGTGGTACCTGTAATAAATGCATTGAGGCATGTCCAACAAACGCAATACTTCCCAACAAAGAAATCAATGCAGCACAATGTATTTCGTATTTTACAATAGAACTCAAATCTGCCTTGTTACCCGATCAGCTAAAAGACCAAGCAGAGAATTGGATTTTTGGATGCGATATTTGTCAGGATGTTTGTCCCTGGAACAAATTCAGCAAACCTCACCAACACAGCGAATTGGCTGCTTCTGAGGCCATCCTGCATTTTTCAATCAACGACTGGCTATCGATGGACAAATCAACATTCAATGCCAAGTTCAAAGAATCCCCTTTAAAGAGAGCAAAATGGGAAGGAATACAACGGAATTTGGGTAACTATAAAATCAATGTTACTCCCAGCGAAAAACTTTAATGGCAACTGCATAAAGCACAATTCCCCAAATTAATAAGTACTGTAATTGTGGACCACAATCAGTGAGATGAGCACCTTCAAATGCAACATTTCTCATGGCTTGATTCAAGTGTGTAAGCGGTAAAATTTTACAAAGCGGCTGTAGCCAAGTTGGAAAATTCTCAACGGGGAAAAAGGTTCCAGCCAATAGAAACTGAGGTAAGGTAACCAAATTGGCAAATGGAGGTATCGTGCTTTCACTGGATGCCAATCCGCTTACAATAAAACCGAATCCCATAAACACAATGAGGCCAACTAAACTCAAGGCCATCAATTCAAGAAAAGTAACCCATTGGTTCACCAATGTAAACTTAAAAGCAAAATGTCCAATGGATAGAATAACGACTGCTGTGATCATTTGAAATGCAATACGACCAAGACCTTCCCCAAAAACAATATAACTGCGCTTTATTGGGGTTGCGAAAAACCGTTTTAGCACCAGTGTTTGTCGCAAATTGAAAAATATGAAAGCAACACCAAAAACACCAGCACTGAGTAAAGAAAATCCCAATTGACCGGGCAAAATAAAATCAATGGTTCTGT
>JBFYPP010000041.1:0-12472 GCA_041303255.1 Chitinophagia bacterium
AGGATTATTTAATTTTTGATTCAAATTGATCCATACTGCATGTGTTTTTTCCTCATTACTGATCCGATACTTTTTTCAAATTATCATCAGGTACTCTGTCCACAAGATAACTGTAAGGATCGATGCCTGCTTGCCAAGGCTTCTCTTTAGTAATAAATACGAAAGTGCCTTCTTTTTCACGCATGCGCAACCTACGCATCTCTAGCGGTTTACCGTATTTCTTTCCTTCATCAGGCTTTGCCAGGAGCCCTACCATAATCCAGTCATCCAA
The DNA here is from genome assembly GCA_041303255.1 of Chitinophagia bacterium. Classification (GTDB taxonomy): domain Bacteria; phylum Bacteroidota; class Bacteroidia; order Chitinophagales; family Chitinophagaceae; genus Pollutibacter. The sequence continues at coordinate 272 of JBFYPP010000041.1, forward strand.
TATTGCCGGAGTTTCTCGGCCTACCGAATCGGCATACATCTTGATTGCCTGTACTGTAATGGTAGTTTCATAAGCATTGGTAATCTTTTTCGTTTTGGCCTCTATTACCCTGTTATTGAAGAGCGTAATTTTTTTGAATAAGTCGCGGATGAGATACTGTAAACTATCGGGTGTCTGTTTTTCTAAACGGTTCACCAACTCATAGGCAGTGGGGTATGGAGGTTCACGATAGGCAAAACTGTCTACCAAATTCTTTAATGCCGCATTCACCTGATTTTCTCCAATCATCTCTTTTAAATAATACATTACTGTACTGGCTTTATTATAATGCAGATAACCTTGGTTTTCCACTTCCAGCAGCGGAGTTTCTTTTTCCGCTTCCATACCCCTCGAACTTAGATAACGATCCATTTCATACCGCAAAAATTTGCGCATCTGATCTTTTCCATACATTTTTTCCATTACCATTAATGCAGCGTACTGCGACATAGATTCGCTGAGCAATGTAGAACCCTGCATAATAGGCCCAACTACCTGATGTGCCCACCACTGATGTCCCATTTCATGCGCTACGATATACGTAACCATGTCGATGTCTTCCTGATCTTCTAGGTTGGCAATGAATCCGATTGCCTCTGAGTATGGCATGGTTCCCGGAAACGCCTGCGCAAAGCTGGCATAACGTGGAAACTCAATGATACGAGCCTGTTTATGACGATAGGGACCAAAATGAGTACTGTAATAGTCAATCGACTTCTCCAAGGACATCATCATTTTGTCTACATTATATGCATGCCTTGCATCGTAGTACACTTCCAAGCTAATGCCCTTGTATAATTTTTTCTTCACCTGAAAGCGAGCAGACATGAAAGAATAAAAGTTTAGGGAGGGATGGTCTAGCTCGTAATGAAAGTAATTTCTGCCGTTCTTTTTCCACTCACGGCGCAGTGATCCTGGTGCAATAGCTATCTGATCACCCGATGTTCCGAATATACTTCGTACATGCACCCAGTCGGAATTACTACTGATATAACTATTCATCCGTTTTGCAGGATCATTGTTTAAGCGCGGCATTCTTTCTCTCACAGGCAAGCCATATTTTTTGCGGTCGTCTTTATCAGCAAGCTCAAATCCCGCCTGATATCCTAGCTGAGGAAGAATTGATTCGTTATTGAAGAACGTGCCGTTATCAACAATAGACGATATGCTCACCTCATTCTCAATTCCTTTGGCGAAATATCTCATTGACATTGTCATGTCGAGCGAGTCGCCCGGCATCATCGGTTTTTTTAATTTATACATTGAAAAACCTAGTAGCGTATCGCGCAACAACAAGGTTGAGCCGGGTAAATTTATCTCATTTTTTAAGCTAGTACTATGAGTAAAGAAAAGAGTATCGATGCCAGATGAACCTTTATTTTTCATGCGCTGCCTACAAGAAACTTCCAATCCCCTTTTATTTGGATAAAGCTCAATATGATAATCGAGATCCGTGATGCGCGGCTGATAACGTCCTTCGTATTGCTTGTATCTTTTTTCGTAGTCTGCCGAACTTTTCTCTACTTGGTCAGAAGTTTTAAAAGTATTAAGCACTTTTGTTTGATAGAAAAGCCATACTCCAAAAATCAACCATATGAAAATGAAACTTAATAATACAGGTCGGTATGAACGTATCCTACTCCATGCTAAACGAGAACGGATCCGTAAATGCTGATCGCGCCCCCTTATCCAAAACAATAGTGCCAAACCAATCAGCACAAGCCCTGCCAATACCCAATACACTTTAAATGCCATATGGCCATAGAGAAACGGGCCAAATGCATTCATATCGGAATATATTAAACCAGGTGTAGCCCCATAAATTACTAGGTTACTGCTTACATCAAGTGCTGGCCAAATGAATGAATTTGCAATCAATAAAGCAATAAAAAGAAAGTAACCTAAGTAACGGTTATTCACCAATGAATGAATGAAAATGCTCAAAATGATCATGCTCAGGAGTATTAATCCATCCGAAACGATCAGTTCTACGAAGTACACTTCTGGGCGCAGATCTGTAAAGCCATTTATCAACTGCGTGGCTACACCCATGAACACACCAACGGCCAGTAGAATAAGCACCGAGATATACATGGCTAGTATTTTTGAAACCACCGGAAGCCAGTCGGGGTATGGAAGCGAATCGTAAATATCATTCACGCGCGATTCCCGTTCCTTCCAAACAATCGCCCCCGAATAAAAAGTAATGACCGCCAAAATAAAAATATTCAACGAACCCCTAATAATATCAACCACATTATATGTTACAGGGAATGAACTAATACCATACCCCTCATTGGTTGCTAAACTAAGACTGCCGAAAAGATTAATGGCTGCAAAAACCATAATAACCAAAAAGGCAATATTCTTGACGATGGAAATGGTTTCGATGCGGATCTGACTGATCAGTTGACGAAAAGTCCAGGCAGAACTAAACTCCGGTTTCACCCTTGTTAAAGGGCTCCACATTTTTTCGGCGCGAAGGAATTCATCTTCCTTTTTCTGTTTACCAACTTTTGATTTTTCAGAAAAACTAAATCGCACCCAGGTGATGGCAAAAACAAGAATGCCCACTGCAGACCAGATGAGGCGATTCAGTAGTAAGAGTTTTTCGAAACCTATGGTAAGTGAATTGCGGTCATCCACGGTCCAGTATTTGGTTGCGACGGAGAAAGTTCGCAAACCAAATGGATCGAGCATTGCGCCTAGCATTTCGTTGTCAATATCTTCAATAAGAGAAAGCGAAATGCTATACCCTACTAGCAGCGCCATGCTGCCCAAAAATGAGAGTATGGTATTTCGTGTAAGAGCTGAGATGCTGAAGATAATGGCACCTGAAAACATGAGGTTGGGGATTGTAAATACCAGCACCCCGTTGAGGTGTGCCTGCCAATAAACTGGCCCGATTTGTTCAGGATCCATCCATGGCATAATGCCTCCAATTAAATTACCGGCAGATACCCCCAGAAAAGGAATAATGCTGATAACCAGCGCTCCTGTAAAACGCGCCAACAGAAAATCGCGCTTTCGTAATGGTGTACTGAAAAGAATTTGGCTTGTTTTCTGACTGAAGTCCCTTGCTGCAGCACTGTTGAAAAAAGTAGTGATCATCAATAAGCTGATCAGAGAAAATAATGCATAGTAATTCTGAACCACATAGGGGGCATTCTTGAGCACATTGCCGGTGCCTACACCAATAGTAATTTTGTTACTTACCGTAGCCCCGAAAACGAGTAGTGCATTGACGAGAAAAAAAATATATACGATGGGCTGACGCAACCAGTATCGTAGTTCGAAGTGCAAAAGATGCATGAACATGATGACCCTCCTTTTATGCCTCTACGGCTTTGTTGAATCCTTTAATAAGAGAAAAGAAGACATCTTCAAGATCGCCCTCTACCTGGCTAAACCCTTCCATAGGGGGACGGTCGCCAAATACATGTATTACTGGTTGACCAGCCACCATTCTGGTTGAAATAACAGGAAGTTGTGAACTAAGCTCCTGCAACATTTGCTTGGGAACGGAGCTGCTCCATATACGGTTACGTATACCTGCGAGCGCTTCGACCGGACTACCTGCAAACAATACTCGACCACGGTCAATGATAGCCATCTGGCTACAAAGTTCTTTCACATCTTCTACTATATGCGTACTGAGAATTACAATTACTTGCTCACCAATTTCAGACAGCAGGTTGTAAAAGCGATTACGCTCACCGGGATCAAGCCCTGCAGTGGGTTCGTCAACAATAATCAGTTGAGGATCGCCAATCAGCGCCTGTGCAATACCAAAGCGTTGCTTCATGCCGCCGGAAAAACCACCGAGAGCTTTTTTCCTCACCTCCCATAAATTCACCCTTTTTAGAAGCTCCTCTACCATGGCTTTGCGTCCATTATTTATTCCCTTGAGCACAGCTATATGATCAAGCATATCGTAGGCGCTTATTTTAGGGTAAACGCCAAACTCCTGTGGTAAATAGCCAAGACTGCGACGTACCTCCATTTTGTTATTTAATACATCTATATCACCAAGACGAATACTGCCGCTATCTGCCTCTTGGAGCGCAGCGATGGTTCGCATCAGTGTTGATTTACCTGCGCCATTAGGACCCAGCAATCCAAACATACCTCTTGGAATGATGAGGTTAATATCTTCAAGCGCTTTAACGCCATTAGCATAGGTTTTGGAAAGATGTTTAATTTGAAGTTCCATATACAGGGATTTTTTCTACATATTAAAGCAACAAATAAAACAATTCATTTAAATATGGAAATTGATAGAAGGATTGTTTTGATGTTTATTGGTTTTTCAAAAGATACAACTGGCCTAAATAACTCACACACAATGAACAAGCTATCATTTCTGAGGACTTGTTACATGCGTCCCACCTTTTCGACAAAAGGCGCAGCTATAATCCTATGATTAAGAAAGAGTCTATTGGAAAATCTATTTTTAGTATTGATCTATTAACAAAATTCACTTTAATTTATTTTATAAAATCTTTTATAACATTTAAAACGATTGTAGGTTTTTCGAGAGGGCTAATATGCCCGCACTCTATTTCTATCGTTTTAATATTTGGTGGTCTTGGGACGTAATCTTCCTTTCCCTTTATTGCAATCGTCCTTACATTCAAATTATTGATTAATCTGGTTGCGTCTTCAGCATTTATAATTACAGCTTTGTCGGTTTGTTTAATTTGCCTATTTGACAAAATACTCATAGGTCGTTTCAGCTTCTCAATTAATTTCGGATTTTGTTTTATTGATGTTTTACCAAACAAAGCTCTTGCAGCCTGTTTCATGTAAAAATTTCTAAATACTAGCATGCTATGTTGTAGACGAATGATTAACTTATTTTTATTTGATGCCGTCAAAAAAGGCATATTGCATAACACGATTGATGAAAATCTTTCAGGTTGCTTGTTTGCTGCTCGGAGAATGGTCATACTTCCCCATGAATGGCCAACAGCTATGACTTTCGGGACATGTAAACTATCCAAAATTTCGATGAGCATATCGGCACAATCATTCAACGACCAATCAGCATTTGTGATCTCACGGCTTTTCCCGTGAAACGGCAAATCAATAGTAATAACCATTCGATCATCTATATGATTTACCTGTTCATCCCATAAATGGTGGTCAAAATAAACACCATGAAGAAAGATTATAGGAGGCTTATCGGTTATGCGTTCGGTTTTTTGAATGGCTATTTTACCAATCTTGGTTTGAACGAAAGTGGTTTTGGCTGAAGTCGACATACTAATGAATAGGGTTGAAGTTAGAAATAAACATAGTTTCATTTCAATTACTAATAGATGGAGCTTGCTTCGAATAAGTACTATCCGTTAATTGATGAATAATGAACTCTGCCATATCGCCTAAGGTGATTGATAATTTCAAACCTTTACCATCCAATGTTGTGTGTACATTACCTTTAGGTGTTTTCTCGACAATGTTCGGACATCGAACAATTGTCCATTCCAACTCACTATTCATAATGGTTGGCTCCATTCTATTTTTATCATCAATGATCACCTTGAGCCATTTCATGAAATAGGGGAGAATAAAATTTGTGAAAAACCAGGGTTGAAACGACAGACTATTTCCTGCTCCAACATTGCTCATGGCGATTAGTCTTGACACTTTCTGTTTCTCCATTTCGTCCACAATAATCTTATTTGCTTCAGAGATAAAAGTGGTTGGCTTTCCATCACCTTTGCCGCCAACACCTAAACATTGAATTACGGCATCCTGATGTTCCAATGCTTTTTTGACATTATTTCTATCTAAGACATTACCTTGGATGACGGTGAGATTATCATTTTTAATGGTGATAGTTGATTTATTTCGAACAAGAACTGTGACTTGATACCCTTTGGATAAGGCTAACTTCAAAATAGCTTGTCCTGAAAAACCGGTGGCACCGAAGATGACTAGTTTCATTTTCACATTGATTTATGCTCAATGTAAAATTCAGTAGGATATGTTACTTATAACTGACACAAAAGTGTCAAAATGAGTGACTGGCTAATTTCTTTCTTATTCGTGTTAGAGATTGTCTTTCTATACCAAGATACGATGCTAAGTAGGATAAAGATACTCTGTTAAATAAGTCAGGATTTTCTTTTATAAAATCAAGGTACCGTGTTTCTGCATTGTTGAAAAGAAATCCCTCGATACGTTTTTGTTGAATTTTCAATACAGCTTCAGCAACTAATCTGCCATATCTTTCAAAAATTGGAAATTTTTTATAGCCTTCTTGAATATGTTTGTAAGAGATGGTAACTAAAACTGTAGGTTCTAGGCATTGAAAATAATACTTGCTAGGAGTTTGTGTAATAAATGCAGAATAATGGGTTGCATATCTGTTTTCACGAATAAAATTTACTGAAATTTCATTACCGTTATTGTCGATATAAAATGCTCGCAATATTCCGGAATATACAAACCCAATTTCTTTTTGCATTGTATTGGCATGAATGAAGAAATGCTTTGGTTTTAATTCTACAACTGATAATCCACTTTCGAGATAATTCAATTCTTCGATTGTCGCATTTGGACAAATTGCCTGGAATGACTTTAAGTATGTAATTATTGCGTTTTTCAAAATGATATACAATAAAATATTATATTTCTTTAATTACAGCTCCTTCTTATTGACTATAAGGTGCAGCTATAATGTGATTGAAGAGTTGATTTTCTATTCTTTATTCAAATGTTTACTTTTCCCGATCCATCCCAAATGCGTGTGGTCAAAACTATCAAAGTATTTTAATCCATAACCGGCCACTCTATCAAAAGTTGAATGGGAAAGAAAGATTAAGGCTATTTTCATTATTGAGTCCTCTTTTAGAAAATATCCAATTAGAAAAAGTAACACTAATACGCCTTGATGATGAAAAACATTATATGCAATTGCTCCTATCTTTTTAGTAATCAAAAAAAAGGCAAAAGACAAATCTGGAATAAAAAACAAGGCAAGGTATAAACCCCAAGTACCTGAGTAAAAATGAAAGTATGCACCTGTAAATAACATAAACAATCCTACAGATTCGAGTTTAAGTATATTTTTCATAAGTATAAATTGATAGACAAATGTATACCTTGAACAATCTCTACTACTTGACAAATATCAAGAAGTTGAAATCATATTTTTTTTCCTAAGTCTACTTAATGTTTCAGGTGTCATCCCGAGCATTGATGCTAAGTATTGAAGTGGAACAGTATTAAATAATTCCTTATTGGATTGAAAAAGTTGCCTGTAGCGATCTTCTGCAGACATTGAAAGATGCTGAAGTACTCTTTCTTCTAAAATTGAAAAGCATTTGGTAATGAACATCTTTTCTAATTCTAACCATTTTGGAATAGCTTGACCTATTTTTTGATAATCAATAAAATCAATAAGATAAAGTTCACAATCAGTTAATGCTTGAATATTCCAACGTGCTGACCGACTAAATACAAAACTTCCTAAATCAACAACGAAATATCCTTTTGAAGTTATCCACTTAGTTATTTCTTTTCCTTCGATTTCAACAAATTCTCTAAGCATTCCACTTTGAACAAATGCAAGTTTATTACCACTCATACCAGTTTTAAGAAAAAAATCTCCTTTTTTTAATTGAACCGGCTTAAAGAATGTAACTATTTTAGAAACATCATTTTGTTTAACACCAAAGAAGGTGTGAATATAATTTTCAAGTTCTGTCATTTGAAGGCAATATTATGACTTAATTCGAGAACGATGAAGCAATAATACGATGATTGAGTATGTAATTATCGTGAAATTAAAAGGTTAGACTTCTTGCAAAGCTGCAATAGAAACTATTCCTAATTTACCTCATCAGAATTAAAAATTGAACCCATTTTTTATTGAAGACTTTTGAAAAAGTTCCAAACTTCTTCTGCATATTCAATATCTCTATTTTGAACTCCACTTGTTGGAGAAGAATTAGTATATACCGTTTTGCTCGGCACAGCATGCCCAGCATTATTTAAAACAAAATAAACCAATGGTTTTGCACCACTATAAACTCTTTTTTCTACGTTTCCTGCGTCATTTGCATTAACATCAATATTGGATATTGTTGGAGTGGCATTTTGCAGTCCATTCCTTTGAAGCCAATAATTTATGGTAGCGGTTTGAGATATTACTTTTCCACGATTACAATTTCCACCTATATCAGCAACGCAACCACCATTTGCTGGCATTGCTGGGTCACTTTTTCCGTGAGTAATCAAGATTGGTAAAGGAAGAGTAGAACCATTTGTACAAAGTCCGCTTTCAGGAAATTGAGGTAAATTACCGCTTGATATTGCAATTGCTTTTATAGTTTCAGGAAATTGGAAAGCATAAGAATAAGTCATTAAAGCACCATTACTTGTTCCTGTTAAATACATTTTGGTTGAGTTTATATTTAATTCAGATTGTAGTTTAGCATTTAATTGTTTCAAAAAAGTAATATCGTCACCTTTACTTCCTGACAAATCATCACTTCTACAATCATTCCACCCAGGATTTCCTTGAATGTCGAGTGAACCTTCTGGATAAACCACTAAAAACATTTCATTGTCTGCAATTTTCCGAAAAACTGATAATGGGTGAGCGCCTATATCTGAAACTCCTAAACCAAGACCACCTCCACCGTGTAAAACTGTAACAACAGCATTTACTGCTGTCATAGCTGCTGGTCTATACACTAAATATTTTCTTGTAACGTTGTTTACCGTAATGTAATTAGTTGTCAAGCCTTCTTTGTAAGGGAAAACTGACGAGTTTGTACTATAGTTTTCCTTGGTACAGCCCAAATGGAACATTATGGAAAACAGTATAAAGATTTTGAACTTTTTCATATTTAAGAGACTACTTATTTTGACCTCAAAAGTTGATATTGGTTTAACTAAGTTCCTTATCTAAATTAGTACCCCTACTTTTTAGTTATTGTTTATAAAGTTAATAAAGTCAGTATTAAATATTTCTGGAATTTCTATATAAGGTGTATGTCCAATTGGATACTTTAATAAAGTATAATTGTGAAATTGTTTAATTGCTTTTTTATTTCTGCCAAACTGAACAAACTTATCTTTCATTGCCCAAGTAAATAAAACCGGGCAAGAAATATTTTTAATAAATGGCCTTAAATCTTCTTCATCTAGTTTAAATGACGACCACCCTTGAACCAATAAAGGGGATAATCGGTACCCGTCATTAACAATTTCTGCTCTTCTACTCAATGAAGTTTCAGTAATCAACACTTTTTTATAATAGTTCTCAAATTGATGTTGAAAAGAAGGATTTTTCTTCACCCCTTTTTGAAAAAAGTGTATCATATAGTTCAAAAAGAATGGAGCAATAAATCCTCGTTTGTCTAAACCTGCTGGGTTACTTAAGGAGAGTAATCTAACATTTGGATTATTGTTTGCAATTCTTATTGCTACAGCGCCTCCAATAGAATTTCCAACGACAATGATATTTTTCAAATCCAACTGTTGAATAAACTTGTTTATTAAACCAAAGTAAAAGTTTGAAGATACAGGAACGGATGAAGGGGAAGAAAGACCTTGACCTGGAAAATCCAGTGCAATAATTCTAAATTTCTCTAAAGGTAATTTATAAAGAGAAGCAAAGTCTTTTGAGCTATGCCCTAAGGCATGAAGACACAAAATAATTTGACCACTTCCCTCGTCTTTGTAGGCGATGTTTATTCCATCAATATTGATGGTCTTATCTGCGATTGAAGGAAACCCAATTGCTGAATCAATCATTGTTGATATCAATAGAATTAAAATAAAATACCTCATTTCTTCATTAAAGGTAACTTAAAACAAGTCGAGAAGCAACACCTCCAACTCGCTGATAGGCAAAGAATAAGCCATACGCCGCGGCGAATGGCTTATTCAGTTTGGCTCCCCGTATAGACGAAAGATGCAACTATAAAGTGATGATTGAGCGCGTTACTATCAGAAAGTTAAACGGTAAAACTGACTGTCAAGTAAATGAAGGTTATGAGAAAAGTGCAATTACCAATTTCAGTTTGAACTTTCTTTTTCAATTTGCTGTAGTAAAAAATCTTGTCCAAATGTGAGTTTCTTGGCTAATGCACTATTTGGTTCAATCACTCTCCAAAAAGGTGTGATCTCTTCAAGATGTTTTCCTTGTTGCAACTTTTCATAATTTGCTTCTGCCACAATTCGCAAAAATATTCCTGTAGTTACAGGGCAAGTGTAATCAGCATTATGCTCTATAGCAAGGTCTTTCCGTAATGTTTTTGTGTCAATGCGCTTTCCAACACCAATTTCTTGAATATACTTATCTATGATTTTTGGCGTAGCAATTAACATATTACTGCCTGATGGAATATCAGCAAAGTCAATATCAATTCTTTTAATTTTTGGCTCTTTATTTTCATTCAATTTATCAAGCCAACTCTTCTTCATTGCCATATTATTTAATTGTACTTATAAAAGTACAAAAAAACTGAAAAAAGATGCAGCTATAATACGATGATTTAGTTTGTAACAATTAGGAAGTTAAAGGGTTTAACTTAGGGTAAATAGGCAGGAAGTTGGCATTCATAGTAGGTTTATCTACTTTTATATAAATGAAAAAAGCTATCATTATAGGAGCAACAAGTGGAATTGGTAAATCATTAAGTGAGTTGCTTATTCGGGAAGGATATGAAGTGGGAGTAACAGGTAGACGTTGGGAATTATTTCAATCCATAACGAACCAAGAGACCAGTAGAATTATCTTTAAGAAAATGGATGTTCAGGACTTATCAACTTTAGAACCAATCTGTAATGAATTGGTGAGTCAACTGGGTGGATTGGATTTATTGATTATTTCAGCAGGAATCGGCGAGGAGAATAAAAATTTAAATTTTGATGTTGAGCATAGTGTAATCAAGACGAATGTTCAGGGATTTACCTGTATTACTGACTGGGCTATAAGGTATTTTAAAGAACAGGGTTATGGTCATCTCGTCAACATTAGTTCTATTGCTGGAATCAGGGGAAATGGAATTGCCCCTTCATACAATGCTACAAAAGCTTATCAAATAAATTATCTGGAAGGGTTGAGAATAAATGTAAAGGAATATGGTTCAAATATCACGATTACAGATGTTCGTCCTGGATTTGTTGATACTGCTATGGCAAAAGGTGAAGGTCTCTTTTGGGTAGCCCCTGTTCAAAAAGCTGCTGAACAAATATTTGAAGCCATCAAACAAAAAAAGAAGGTGGTTTATATCACAAAGAGGTGGAGATTAATTAGCCTCATTTTAAAAATAATCCCCTTTTCAATTCTCAAAAGGCTATAAAACAAAAAAGGTCAGACATCATAAAAAATAGAAGGTACAATAGTTTTATTTTTCATTTTTAGAAAGTAAAGCCATCGCCGCATTATGACCGGCTATGCCGCTAACGCCACCACCGCGACGCGCTCCAGCACCTGCAAGATAAATATGTGGATCATCCGTTTCTGCTCCCCAAATTTGGTGACTGCTACCTCCAGCATCAAGGAAAGGGAAGTCTAAATCGCGATGAAATATGTTTCCACGCGGAAGGGAAATTTCTTGCTCAAGATCGAGCGGTGATTTCACTTCAATTGCCAATGAACCATTACTACATGGAGCCAGCACGGATTCAATAGGATCAAGTAAGTATTGATTCAGACTAGCGATGGCACGCTCTTTGGCTAAAGCCTTGGCGGCATCTGGATCAGCATCAAAAAGCTTTGCGGGCGTATGCAAACCAAAAAGCGTTAGGGTATGAAAACCTTTTTCATTCAACGCATCGGATAAAATAGATGGATCAGAAAGTGTATGACAGTACATCTCCAAAGGCAGCAGCGGCGGCATTTCTCCATTAAGCGCAGTAGCATAAGCAAGTTCCAACTGTGAATAGCTTTGATTCACATGGAATGTACCTGCAAAGGCGAGCCTTGGATCTATATTGGATTTAAGGCGAGGCAGACGAGATAATAGCATATTAATTTTCATCTGTGTACCCTCCAAAGATTTCGGCACTTCGCTTCCGCGTAATTTCGCTAAATGCTGAGGAGCGGCTGCAAAAAGCAGATCCTTGGCAGTATATCTTTCGCCAGATTCCGTTTCAATTCTAACACCCATCGCTCCACTTTCTAGTGCGGTTACTTTG
>JBFYPP010000042.1:0-12056 GCA_041303255.1 Chitinophagia bacterium
ATACACCCTTCAACAACCAATGCTGCAGTAGCAACGCCCCATTCTTCTGCGCCCAATAAAGTGGCTATGGCTACATCCTTACCCGTTTTAAGTTGTCCGTCTGCCTGAAGTACAACGCGACTTCTTAATTTGTTTTTTACCAGGGTTTGTTGTGCTTCTGCCAAGCCCAATTCCCAGGGTAATCCTGCATGTCTAATTGAGCTCATCGGTGAAGCTCCTGTACCACCGTCATGGCCAGAAATTAAAACAACATCAGCCTTGGCTTTTGCAACTCCTGCAGCAATTGTACCCACCCCTGCTTTTGAAACAAGTTTAACACTGATCCTTGCTTTTCTATTTGCATTTTTTAAATCAAATATCAACTGTGCAAGATCTTCAATTGAATAAATATCGTGATGGGGTGGAGGAGAAATTAAACCTACACCAGGTGTTGAGTGTCGTACTTTCCCAATCCATTCATCCACTTTGTGACCCGGTAATTGTCCACCTTCACCCGGCTTTGCACCTTGGGCCATTTTTATTTGTAATTCATCTGCTTCAGTGAGGTATTGAGCAGTTACACCAAATCTTGCTGAAGCTACTTGTTTAATAGAAGACCTCATTGAGTCTCCATTATCCATGGGTTGATAACGAATGGCATCCTCGCCTCCCTCTCCTGTGTTACTTTTAGCGCCGAGCCTATTCATGGCTATGGCAAGCGTAGTATGTGCTTCCCAAGAAATAGATCCAAAAGACATTGCCCCTGTAGCAAATCTTTTGTAAATATTTTCTGCAGGTTCAACTTCATCTAAAGATATGGATGGTCTTAACGGATTGAAGGCAAACATGCTTCGAAGTGTACATGCCTTCTCGCCTTGATCGTTTACTAATTTTGAATATTTTTTGAAAGCAGTGTAGTCGCCAACCCTGGTTGAATGCTGCAGCAGATGTATGGTTTGTGGGTTGAATAAATGAAATTCACCTTTTCTTTTCCATTGGTAAATACCACCTACAGGTAGTCGATCTACTGGAATGGTTTTTTTGCTAAATGCCAGGTTGTGTTTTGCCAAAGCCTCTCTTGCAATTTCATCTAAACCCATTCCTTCGATTCGAGAAACAGCGCCAGTGAAATATTTACTTACCACATCATGGTTGAGCCCGATGATTTCAAAAATCTGTGCACCTTGGTAAGATTGAAGCGTAGAGATTCCCATTTTTGAGAAAACTTTAAGTAAGCCATCATTAACTGCTTTGATGTAATTTTTCTTTAAAGTTTCTGGGTCTTGTTCAGTTTTTATTTTTCCACTGATACGCATATCTCTGATACTAGACAACGCCAAATACGGATTGATTGCTGTAGCACCAAATCCAATAAGACAAGCAAAATGATGGACCTCCCAAACATCACCTGCTTCAACAATAATTCCAACTTTACCTCTATGTCCCTTTCTAATTAAATGGTGGTGAATTGCTGCAGTTGATAGCAAAGATGGAATGGGTGCATGATCTGAATCGATGGCCCTGTCTTGTAAAACCAATACTTCAAATCCATCTTCCACAGCATCCACCGCATACCTGCAAATTCTATCCAATGCTCTTTTTAATGCCCCCTCAGAACCATCAGCTCTGAAATAGCATTGCAATGTTTTGGCTTGAAAAATGCCAGTATCTATACTTCTTATTTTTTCAAGATCATGGTTTGTTAATACCGGATGTTTTAACGCAACAGTATGACAACTCAAGGGGTCCTCAATTAACATGTTGCCATTGTTTCCAACAAAGGTGGCCAAAGACATCACAAGCCGCTCTCTGATCGGATCAATTGGAGGATTGGTAACCTGTGCAAACAATTGTTTAAAATAACTACTGAGGTGCTGAGGTTGATCACTTAAGATGGCTAATGGTATATCAGTGCCCATAGAGCCTATCGGCTCTTTACCATCCAGTGCCATTGGGGCAATTATATTTTCCAAGTCTTCTGAACTGTACCCAAAAGCTTTTTGGTACTTGAAAACTTGATCTGCTAGTAAATGCGTGAACGTAACTCTTGGTTCAGGTAATTCATTTAGCCTAATCTTGTATTTATTCAAATAATCAGAATAGGGTTTTTGTCCGCATATGCTTTTTTTCACCTCATCGTCACTAATAATTCTTCCCTCTTCTATATCCACAACGAACATCTTTCCCGGTTGTAGTCTTCCCTTTTCAATGATCAATTTAGGATCTACAGGAAGTGCACCTGTTTCAGAAGCCATAATTACTCGGTCGTCTGAAGTTACACAGTACCTAGACGGCCTTAGTCCGTTTCTATCCAATGTTGCACCAATCATTCTACCATCCGTAAACGAAATTGATGCTGGTCCATCCCAAGGTTCCATAATGGATGCATGGAATTCATAAAAAGCTTTTTTAACAGGATCCATTTGCTCATCACCATCCCATGCCTCTGGTATCAACATCATCATTACATGAGGAAGTGAACGACCAGTTAATGTGAGTAACTCAATCATATTGTCTAAGCTTGCAGAATCACTCTGACTGCCTGAAACCAGCGGTAGAATCATCTCCATTTCTTGTTTTGAGAAATAGGGGGAAGTGAATCCTTTTTCATTGGTTTTAATCCAATTCAAATTTCCCTGCAACGTATTGATCTCTCCATTGTGTGCAATAAAACGGAAGGGCTGTGCTAATTTCCAGGAGGGAAAAGTATTGGTAGCAAATCTAGAATGGACAAGTCCTAATGCGCTTACTACTTTTTTGTTGTTTAAATCAGGAAAGTAAGACCTTACCTGCATGCTGGTAAGCTGTCCTTTGTAAACTACTACCTTGTAAGACAATGAAGCAAGGTAAAAACCGATGGGGTCTTTCTTTACTGAATTATGAATAAGGTGACTGGCATAATTTCTCAGCACAAATAACTTTCTTTCAAATGCCATGGGGTCTGTGATATGGTCTGGACAAGCAACAAAAACTTGCTCCATATCTGGCTCAACAGAGCGTGCAGTGAAACCAATATTTTGGGGATTGACAGGTACTTTTCTCCAAGCCAAAACTTCCATACCCAACTCTTCTGTGGCCCTTGTGAAAATATCCCTACACTCCTCTCTTAACCTCAATTCTTGAGGAAAAAATACCATACCAACGCCATATCTGCCAAAGGCAGGTAAATGGACACCCATTTTTAAACATTCGTCAAAGAAAAAAGCATGGGGTGTTTGAATCAAAATTCCGGCACCATCCCCCGTATTGCTTTCACAGCCACAAGCACCGCGGTGCTCCATATTTTCTAAAATGGTTAATGCATCTGAGATTACTTGGTGACTTTTATTTCCTTTAATGTTCGCCACAAAGCCAATTCCACATGAATCTCTTTCAAACTCTGGACGATACAATCCCTGATTTCTTGCCATATGAAAACCGATTTTAAAAAAATTCTAAGAAAAAACGATGATAGATAAAAAATATCTAACATTAAGGCAGGCACTCCTTTGAAAATACGAAATAGGAGTGATTCCTTAAATAAAAATTCAAGAATTTAATTAATAAGTTTTCAACGCAAATCTTTATTCAGCGTAGCTACTTACCGGCTCACAAGTACAAACCAAATTGCGATCACCATAAGTGTTGTTTACCCTGGCAATGGTTGGCCAAAACTTGTTTGTTTTTAGACGTTCAATTGGAAATGCAGCCTTCTCTCTGCTGTAGGGTCTATTCCATGCTGTTGAACAGATATTCATTTGTGTATGTGGGGCTCTTTTTAAAACATTTTCTTTTTTGTCTGCAGTCCCATTTTCAATTTCTCTGATTTCATCGCGAATTGAAATCATCGCATCACAAAAACGATCCAACTCACCTTTGTCTTCACTCTCTGTGGGTTCAATCATGATGGTTCCAGGTACAGGGAAACTCATGGTAGGTGCATGGAAGCCATAGTCCATTAATCGTTTAGCAATATCTTCCGCTTCTATATCTGCTGTTTTTTTGAAGGGCCTGAGGTCTACAATAAATTCGTGGGCGCAGGTATTGTTGCTTCCCAAATAAAGTACATCATACTGCCCGGTTAGTCTGGTCCTCATGTAGTTGGCATTCAAAATTGCGAACTCAGTGGAAGCCTTTAATCCTTTACTGCCCAACATTCTGATGTAACCATAACTGATCAAAAGTATGCTGGCACTTCCGTAGGGAGCTGCACTAACTGCTGTATTACCCGTAGTAGTATCTACTGGATTTCCAGCGATAAAACTATGTCCTGGTAAAAAAGGAGCCAAATGTGATTTCACACAAATGGGTCCCATGCCTGGTCCACCACCACCATGTGGTATCGCAAATGTTTTATGCAAGTTGAGGTGGCAAACATCCGCGCCAATCAAGCCCGGTGCTGTAAGTCCAACTTGTGCATTCATGTTCGCACCATCCATATAAACTTGACCACCATGCTGGTGAATAATATTGGTGATATCTATCACTGTTTCTTCATACACCCCATAAGTACTTGGATAGGTAATCATGATACCTGCGAGTGTTTCGCTGTATTGTATTGCTTTTTCAGTGAGGTCATGCATGTCTATGTATCCATTATCTAATGCCTTTACCACAACCACTTTCATACCAGCCATTACTGCGGAAGCTGGATTTGTACCATGCGCTGAAATCGGAATCAACATCACGTTTCTGTGGTGGTCTCCTCTAGACAAATGATATCCTCTAATGGCAAGTAAACCTGCGTATTCTCCTTGGGCGCCGCTGTTGGGTTGCAGGCTGCATGCATCAAATCCAGTTACTTCATTGAGGTATTTTGAAAGTGCATCAAGAATAAATTGATAGCCTTTGGTTTGCTCTTTTGGTGCAAATGGGTGAATGCTGCTCCAGCAAGGGAGACTCAATGGCATCATTTCTGTAGCTGCATTCAACTTCATGGTGCAACTTCCAAGTGAGATCATCGAGGTGTTGAGGGATAGGTCTTTGTTCTCTAAAAATTTGATGTAACGCATCATCTTACTCTCACTGTGGTAACTGTTAAAAACAGTTTGCTCCAAATAGGTAGAAGTTCTTGTTAGTGCAGTTGGAATATTTGAAAGGTATTCATTTTCTGAAATGGTAAGCGTTGCATTTCCAGATTCACCAAAACAATGGATTACATCCAGCACGGCAGCAGGAGTAGTGGTTTCATCGAAACTGATGCCTACTTGATTTTGATTAATCAGCCTAAGATTGATGTGTTTATCAGCCGCCGCAGTTACTATTTTACTTGCCTCTTTTGTATTGACAACCAAGGTGTCGAAATAGTGTGTTGAAGCGAGTTGCTGTCCCATTTCGGTTAGCGACTTTGCTGCAGCCTGGGTAAATACAGCTACTCTTGTTGCTATTTGTTTAAGTCCACTCGGACCATGATAAACAGCATACATTGCAGCCATATTAGCGAGTAAGGCTTGGGCAGTGCAAATATTAGAGGTGGCTTTTTCTCTTTTGATGTGTTGTTCACGGGTTTGTAATGCCATACGTAAAGCCCTATTTCCATCTGCGTCTATACTCACACCAATTATTCTTCCAGGAAGACTACGCTTGAAATCATCTTTTGTAGCAAAGAAGGCGGCATGCGGACCACCATAGCCCAATGGAACACCAAATCTTTGTGCTGATCCACAAGCAGCATCGGCACCAAGCTCACCTGGAGGTGTTAATAAAGTCAATGCCAAAAGATCAGTCGTCATCACCACATAACCACCAATGGCATGTACTTTTCCTATGAATGTTCGTGGGTCAATCAGTGCGCCAATGTTGTTTGGGTATTGCACCAATGCACCAAAATAGCTCGCGTCTAATTCAGCTTCGTGCAGACTTCCTTTTACAATTTCAATGCCTATTGGAAGCGCTCGGGTTATAAGAAGATCAAGTGTCTGAGGAAAACATTGTTCATCAACAAAAAAACGATGTCTTTCTATATTGTCTTGTTTGTTGAGTGCATTAAAAAACATCGTCATGGCCTCGGCTGCAGCAGTTGCTTCATCCAAAAGCGATGCATTTGCAATGGGAAGTCCAGTTAGGTCTGTAACCATTGTTTGAAAGTTCAATAAACTTTCCAACCTACCCTGTGCTATTTCGGCTTGATAGGGCGTATACTGGGTGTACCATCCTGGATTTTCAAAAATATTTCTGAGTATTACACTGGGAGTATAGGTGCCATAATAACCTTGACCAATAAAATTCTTGGCAACTATGTTTTGTGCTCCAATTTCTTTGATGTGTTCAAGGTAGGCCGCCTCACTCATTGCATCTGGCGTGTTTAATTCCTTCAGCATACGAATATTCGGAGGCACAGTTTTGTCAATCAAAGCATCCAATGAAGGTTCTCCAATTTCCTTTAGCATATGCTTTTCCTCTATTGCTGTAGGTCCGATATGCCTGGTCCTGAATTCATTGTTCTGCTGCTCTATAAGATTCATGTATTGAAGAATTAAGTGTGATCTACTTTTGTGCTGCTATGGATTTGCAAATTTAATTAGATAGCAGCAGTATTTGTACACTTTGTATATCAGAAAAGGGGAATGTGGATTAAATGGTGAAACAGGAGGTATATACCTTTTTTGGCTTTATTTTTGGGGTATGGCAAATGACCTCTTAATCAACTGGGAAAAAAAGGCTTTGGAACATGAAAAGTTGTACAAAAACTTTCTAAAGAAGGTGGATAAAAACAAGGCCCTCAAACACTTGCCTGAATTTCATGATGAAGCTTTTGAGAAGGTAGATTGCTTAAAATGCGCCAATTGCTGCAAAAATTATTCTCCAAGGTTTAAAACCCCTGATATCAAAAGAATAAGTAAGGTTTTAGGAATGAAGGAAGGTGTTTTTATAGATACCTACCTGAATATTGATGAGGAAGGTGATTATGTACTAAAAACAAAGCCTTGCTCTTTTTTACAAGCCGATAACACGTGTTCAATTTACGAAGATCGCCCTTCAGATTGTAGACGATATCCTTATACTGATGAGGATGTTTTCTTTAAGCGCCCTGCCATCACACTAAAAAACACCTCTTTTTGTCCTGCTGCCTACTATGTGATTGAAAAGTTGATGGAAGCCGCAAAATAAACTAGTAGTTCAATTTTTTGATTGTCGGATTTTTAATCCAATTGAAAGCCACAATGCCGATGGTCATTACCCCTCCAAACACCACAGCGGGTATAACACCCATCAGTCTGGATGCAAAGCCACTTTCAAATGCACCCAATTCATTTGATGAGATGATGAAAATACTATTTAAAGAAGAAACACGACCTTTCATGGCCTCTGGTGTTTTTAGTTGAAGTACCGTAGATCGTACAATAACACTTATTCCATCCAGTACACCCGATAAAAGCAGTGCTGAAAAGGACAACCAAAAAAGGGTAGATAATCCAAAAACAATCATGGAAAGTCCAAACCCTGCTACACAATACAACATTATCTTTCCTTGGTTTTTTTTCATGGGTAAGAAATTGATAACCAGCATTACCGTGATTGCACCAATACCCGGAGCGGATCTTAAAATGCCCAATCCCTCTGGTCCGGTTTTTAAAATTTGATCAGAGAAGTAGGGTAGAAGCGCAGTAGCTCCTCCAAAGAAAACCGCAAAAAGGTCTAGACTCAACACGCCCAATATGTCTTTGGATTGCCAAACAAATTTGAACCCTTCTTGAATACTCTTCAACATGGGTTCTCTTTTTAACGCAACCAAAGGTGGCTTGGGTTTGATAAAAAAGAGCACCAATACTGAAGTGGACAGCATCACAATCATGATTGTGAATGCAAAGGTGATTCCTTTTTCTCCATACAACAATCCCCCTATAGCAGGCCCTGTTACTGCTGCTATTTGCCAAGAGCTACTATGCCAACTTGTTGCATTGGGCAACTCTTCTTTTGGAACCAGCATACTCACCAATGCAAATGAAGTGGGACCGCTAAATGCCCTGGCAATACCGGTTAAGAACGCAATGATATAAATGCAAATCAATATTGAGGGTTTGCTAAAACTCAACAACGCATGTTCGCTGGTGATATAAGTAAAAAGTATGGTCAACACCAAATTGCCTGCAATGCTGTAGTGAAGTAATTTTTTTTTATCACTTTTATCAATAATGTAGCCAGAATAGATAGCCATTAGCACTGCGGGCATAAACTCTGCCAACCCAATCAAACCAATGCTGAATGGATCTTTGGTGATGGCAAAGACTTCCCAACTGATGAGGGTTGCTTGCATGGTAAGTACCATGATGAATAAAAATCTTGCCAAAATATAAATTCGGAATTCCGGATGTTGCAATGCAGCAAAGCTTTTATGGGTGAACATCCTATCCATTTGACTGTGTTGTGCAATTGATTCTCATTAATTTTATATTAAAAAGTAATTACGTGCTGACCGTCTGTATAGTCCTTTTCCAATGCATTCAGTATAACGTTCAAATGTTCTTCGTTGTTAAGAAAATCCGCATTGCTTGCATCCACAAACAACGTTTTCAGGTGGTGTTGTTTTATGTAATGGGTATAAGTCTCTTGTATAGTAAAGAGGTAGTCGTCTTTTATATTTAATTCATAGCTGCGGTTTCTTTTCTTAATGTTTTCTTGGAGTCTATTCACTGGAGAATGTAGGTAAATAAGAATATCCGGTTGAATCAGTTGAGGTTGCATCAAATCAAATAAACGTTGAAACAGCCGAAACTCGTCGTCTGGTAAATTGACTTTTGCAAAAAGTAGACATTTTGTAAAAAGATAATCAGATACCGTGGTAGTTTGAAATAAGTCTTGTTGGCCCAACAGGTCTTTCAATTGTTTGAACCGTTCTGCCATAAAAAACAGTTCTACTGAAAATGCATATTGGATTGGATTTTCATAGAACTTGGCTAAAAAAGGGTTATCTGCAAATTCTTCAAGCACCAATCTGGCATTAAGTTTATTTGATAATAAATTGGCCAAAGTGGTTTTGCCAGCTCCAATATTTCCTTCTATTGTTATGAATTTATACTTCATTTTATCAAACTTACTTCACGTATTACAAAAGCTTATTTTTTTCTTTGGGTGATTTGATGGTACACAGAAACATCCAAGTTGTCTTCACAATCCAAAAGCAATTGATTGATTGTTTTTCCTCTAGCTGGGTCAAGCAAGTCTGGATGGAGTTCATTCATGGGTATCAAAACAAATTTTCTTAGGGCAATTCGTTCATGGGGTATTTTTAGTCCGGGTTCGTTAATTACCACCCCCTTAAAATACAAGATATCAATATCAATCGTCCTGGCCCCATTCTTTTCCAGCCTTTTTCTACCCATAGCCAATTCAATTGAGAGTATTTCATTGAGGAGCTCAGCAGCTGTTTTTTGAGTGGATACTTCCAGAACCTGGTTTAAAAAAGCCGATTGCGCCGTGTTCCCCCATGCTGCGGTTTCATAAATGGATGATTTTCTCAAGATATTGATGCTGTGTTGTTCAATACTTCTACAAGCCATGTCTAAATAGTACAAACGTTCACCAATATTGCCACCTATCAATAAATATACAGGATTCATAAATTTGGTTCTTTGAGGGCGGGTAAAGTTCTTTAATTTAGTGTTCTAAATGGTTGAGGATTGAAAAGTTTTTTTAAGAGTTTTTTTGCCAGTCTGCTCGCGCTAGTCCTATTCTTTGGTTTAGTATTCATTTTATTCTTTGGAGTAGCCGGAGCACTCCTTGCCGATGAGCAAGTCAAAATTGAGCCCAATTCTGTATTACTGATTGATCTTTCTAAACAGATGAGCGACAGAAAATCTGATGACCCTTTTGCAGAATTTACAGGCGATGAGGTCTACCCAGAACTTTCTGAGTCAATCAAACTGATTAAGCATGCTGCCAAAGACAGCCTCATCAAAGGGATTTTCTTGGTCTCAAATGACAATTCAAATGGATTTGCAAGCTCATCAGAACTAAGAAATGCACTTGAGGTTTTCAAAAAATCCAGTAAGTTCATCATTGCCTATGGAGATTATATATCACAGTCGGCTTACGGTATTTCTTCCATCGCCGATAAAATCTATTGCAACCCCAAAGGAATTTTTGAATGGCATGGAATGTCTGTTGAATATGTTTTCTTCAAAAGTTTATTGGATAGGCTAGAGGTAAAACCACAGATTTTTTACGCAGGTAAATTTAAAAGTGCAACAGAGCCTTTCAGAGAAACTGCAATGACTCCGGCAAACAAAGAACAAACGCAGGTTTGGTTAAATGATATTTATAGTGAACTGCTATCCCATGTTGCAAAATCCCGTAAAATAAATCCAGATACCCTAAGGGCCTATGCAAATCGCTATGAAATTAATTCACCTGAAAAGGCAGTCTATTCAAAGCTATTGGATGGTGTAAAATATGACGATGAAGTAAAACAAGAGGTTAAATCACTTCTCAGGCTTTCAAAATCAGATAAGATCAATTTCATTGGCTTATCCACATATGCTAAAGGAGCAGGAATTGAAGAAGGGTTTTCAAAAAACAAAATTGCCTTGGTGATTGCTGAAGGCGATATCATATATGGTAAATCGTCTCCACAATCGGTTTCTTCAGATGAGTACCTGTCTATACTAAGGAAATTAAAAAATGACAAATCCATAAAAGCTATTGTTTTGCGCGTAAACTCTCCAGGGGGAAGTAGTTTGGCCAGTGAAATCATTTGGCGTGAAATTGAAATGATTAAGAAGGAAGGAAAGAAAGTGGTCGTTTCCATGGGTAATGTGGCTGCAAGTGGAGGTTATTATATTGCTTGTAATGCGGATAAAATATTTGTACAACCCAACACCATTACCGGATCAATTGGCGTGTTTTCTGTAGTTCCTGATTTCTCCTCATTTATGAAAAATAAATTGGGAATTACTTTTGATCGGGTTTCTACTTCTCCGTATGCAGATGTTCCAAGTCTAACAAGAGCGATGTCTGAAGAGGAAAAAAAGATAATTCAGTCGGAAGTGGATAAGATTTATTTCAGTTTTAAATCCAGGGTTGCCGAAGGTCGAAAACGAAACATAGACTACATTGATAGCATTGCACAGGGAAGGGTGTGGACTGGCAAAAGAGCCATTGAGCTTGGTTTGGCTGATGAGTTGGGAGGCTTAGAAGATGCGCTGGCGTCTGCAGCTAAACTTGCTGGGATCAAAGAATTCCGGGTAAAGACTTATCCGGAGCCCAAGTCTTTTTTGGAATACATCATGGAAAGCTATCCATCAGATTTCACTTCTTCTTCTATCAAAAAAGAGTTGGGGACCGAGGAGTATGAAATCTACCGAAGGATGAAAGAATTAAAAAATGAAAAGGGAGAGATTAAGACTAGATTGCCTTTCGAACTATCAATTCATTAATTTTACCGGATGAACGATTCTCCCAAGCAGTACCGTCAGGTTGTTGCGATGCTCGCAATTGCAAAAGCCAGCCTAAAATCTATTTTTCGAAGCCCTTCTGCAGTCATTTTTAGTTTTCTTTTCCCTATAATTTTTATTCTGGTTTTTGGGTTTTTAACTTCCACAACACCTGTAATACGTGTTACTTTTTCTGAGAAGTCATCTACCCAGAACGAGCTATATAAAAAATTGATCGAAAAGTCCAATCTCAAGATTGTTACACAACCTGAGAAAATATCGCTTCAGGAACTTGAAAAAGGACATATCACGGCAATCCTCAATATCAAAGAGGTTGCACCTAATGCTTTTCCAAAATATGTAATTGAGATCACAACATCTACAGCTGCAGCTGATCGAATTGGGCTTTTACAATCCATTATTCAGCAAGTAATAACAGAATTGGATCTTTCAAATTTCCCCAACAGGACTACTTACGCTTATATGGCAAAAGAGACTTTGCCTGGAAGAGAATACAGAACCATTGATTTTATTTTGCCCGGTCAGTTGGGATTTTCTTTACTCAGTGCTGGAGTGTTTGGTGTTGCTTTCATATTTTTCAATTTGCGACAAACACTGGTACTAAAACGGTTTTTCGCAACCCCAATAAAGCGCAGTTATATTGTTTTTGGGGAAGGGCTTGGTCGTATTGCATTTCAAATGATCACAGCAGTCGTTATTCTATCC
>JBFYPP010000043.1:0-11895 GCA_041303255.1 Chitinophagia bacterium
AAAGTATTTAAAGCAACATTGTTCTGTGAAGAAACAATTCGTTTATTTGTTCCAGTTAAATTGATGGTAAGAAAATAAACAGATGTATCCGTTTGTAAGCTCCATTTATTTGCAAGCTGCAGTCCAACTCTACTGTATAAGGACTCATCAGTTTTACCATCGTTCATTTCACCAAAGAACTCAATAAAATCATTTACACCTAAAACACCAGACGCAATTGAAGTATAAATTGGCACTTCTTGTCCGTTTCTCCACAATTGAAAATTTGTTGCCTGGTTCGATGATAGTCCATTTTCTTGAAGCGCTGTAAATGGAATTCTGTATAAACCCGTTTGTCCAACTTTTATTTTATAGTACGACTTACTATGATCAATCCATTCGTTGTTGTATTGTGCTTGCGCTCCTGCAAAGCAAAGTACCAACAACAAACTGAATAAAGCTTTATGTATATTTTGTAATTGCATTAGTAGGGACTATTATTACCAGTGTTTTTAAACAAATTTAACTTCAAAGAAAAAATATGGGTGTACAAAGGATTGGATTGATTGGCAAGATTGGTAAAAGCATAATCGACCTCTACATTTTTCAATTTGAAACCCACACCCAAACCAGGTTGATAAATCCACACTTTTTTTAAATTGGTGATATCCGCATCTTCGAGGGCCTGTTGAAAATTATAAATCCCCAAACGACCAAACAACAACTCTTTAAATCCAATTTCTAGACCCATTCTTGGATCCATATTCATCGCGTTAGAACTTAACAACACATTTCTTTTGCCATCAAAGCTGAGCTCCATATTCAACTCTGCCGTTAAAGCTAAGTTCTGGTTCAAGTCTGCGGTATAGGCTCCTCCAATTACCAAACGTGGTGCAGTCATTTCAGTCGACTTTACCGGAATGTCATTGTTGGTGAGATAAAGCACCTCCTTTTCTTGGTCGGTGAAACTAAAACTCCATGCATTAAATGTTGTGGAAACATCTTTGGCCATTAAACCAAGACGAAAGCCCTTCAATCTATATTGAATTCCAGCATCTAATCCAAAACCCCAAGCTCTTGCAAAGCTACCCACACTGCGGTGAATTACTTTTGCATTAAAACCAAAGGAAAGCGAGCGGTCCTCTTCGTCAATTAATTTTTGTGCATAGGAAATCAGAAATGCATAGTCTGCAGAGGAGAACGAACGAATGTTGTTGTAATTGATAGAGCCATCTGGTTCAACTAAAAATAAGGTGTTGGGAATATCATCTACAGCAAAACGGACCAATGAGAAGCCCAAACTTCTTGTGCTGGATTCAGGATCTCCTAAAGGCATTGCAAAAGATGCATAATCGTATTTGCCAATACCTGCAAAATATTCTGCGTGCATCAGAGAAAATGAACTGCTTTTTAAATGCGATAATCCTGCTGGATTCCAGTAACCTGCCGTTGCATCGGATGTGGTGGCAACCTGTGCGCCACCCATAGCAAGTCCCTTTGCACCTGCTCCAATATTGAGAAATTCATTGGAATATTTTCTAAACTGAGCTTGGGTTGTACCTACATACATGCCAACGAGCAAAAGCAGTAGCCCTTTGGTCAAATTGCTGATTTTGGCCTTGTACATTGTAGGAATTGGAGTGACCTCAGTTTTAGTAGCTGATTTCAATGATTAAATAACGATTTAGATACAAAAATATTGCCCTTTTGTGAGTAATGGTAAACCTTATTACTTTTGTTCAAAGATTTTATAATGAGTTTGATAGAAGAATTGAAATGGAGAGGGATGTTGCAGGATATAATGCCTGGAACAGAAGAGCAATTAAAAAAGGAGTCCACCACCGCTTATATTGGCTTTGATCCAACAGCGGACAGTCTTCATATTGGCAGTTTGGTGCCTATTCTACTCCTCTATCACCTCCAACAAGCTGGCCATAAACCAATTGCTTTGGTGGGCGGTGCTACGGGTATGGTTGGAGATCCAAGTGGAAAAAGTGAAGAAAGAAACCTATTAGATGAAGAAACCCTTCAAAAAAACATCAATGGCGTAAGGTCTCAATTGGAGAAATACCTGGATTTTAGTGAAACTCGGACCAACGCAGCGGAGATCGTGAACAATTACGATTGGTTTAAAGGACTTGGTTTTATCGATTTTCTCAGAGATGTAGGAAAACACCTCACGGTCAATTACATGATGTCTAAGGACAGTGTTAGGAAAAGAATTGAAGGAGAAACAGGAATTAGCTACACTGAATTTGCCTATCAATTGATGCAGGGCTATGATTTCTATTGGCTCTATAAGAACAAGAATTGTAAGCTACAGATGGGAGGAAGTGACCAGTGGGGAAACATTACTACTGGCACTGAGTTAATCAGAAGAAAGGCTGCAGGAGAGGGTTTCGCCTTTACTTGTCCACTTATCACCAAAGCCGATGGAGGCAAATTTGGCAAGACCGAAAAAGGAAACGTTTGGTTAGATCCAGAAAAAACTACGCCTTTTCAGTTCTACCAATTTTGGTTAAATGCTGCAGATGCAGATGCCACCAAATGGATAAAAATATTTACCCTCCTGCCAAAAGAAGAAATAGAACAACTGATTGAAATGCACACAAAAGATCCAGGAGCAAGGATCCTACAAAAAAAACTTGCTGAAAACATCACCAGTTTTGTTCATGGCAAAGAAGAGTGTGAATCAGCCATTCAAACTACAGAACAACTCTTTGGTAAAAAAGACGATATCAACTTTAAAGAATTAAATGAAGAAGAACTTTTACAAGCCATGGATGGTGTTCCAGTCCAGACGATTGAACATGAAAAATTAACCGCAGGTATTGATGTAGTAAGCTTCTTGGTTGACACTGGCATCTTCCCAAGTAAAGGAGAAGCAAGAAAAATGATTCAAGGTGGTGGCATTAGCGTCAACAAAGAAAAAATGACAGATGCGGCCTTAATAATCAATGTGAGTCACTTGTTGGCAGGTAACCATATCGTAGTTCAGAAAGGGAAAAAGAATCATTTTCTTGTAAAAACAAATTGACAAAGGGATAGATTTGAATTTGGTCCAATTTTTTTGGGATCAAACTTGAAAAATCCTATTTTTGCGTCCCATTAGGATGCCCGATAGTATAATGGTAGTACGACAGATTTTGGTTCTGTTTGTCTTGGTTCGAATCCAGGTCGGGCAACAAAAAGAAGTAAATAAGTGGTTGATTTTCAACCACTTATTTCGTTTAAGGAGGTCCCGAAACCCGTTATCCCCCTATTTATTCCCCTATTTTAATGGTAATTGTAAAATGGATGCTAGATTCTTAAAAATACCAAGCGTTTACAAATACTCAAGAATATATTGTCTTCGATTATCAATCTTAATGATAATATTTAATTCCGCTTATTTATTCTTCAATCTTCTAATAGATGCCTATATAAACTTTACTTGATTAATTAGGCAACTAAAGCGTGTAGGAATTAAATAGTTTTTCTTCAATCACTTGTTTAATTTTAGATTCGATTTATAACTTGCTTGAAACAGTTTTTAAAAATAGTGTAGCCAAATGAACCAACATATCAATGCAAACCAGCTTTGTTTGAATGTGGGAATGTTTAATTAAAAAGTTCATAGCCATGAAGTCCAATATAGGTGTCCCTTTTTTTTCCGATTTTAATGCAGATTTGCAAATTGAATGGCAAATGTCTAGGGCGGAGAAATACTGCTTCATCCATTTACTACAACACCTGAAGCCAGAAACTTCTATTGAGATAGGCACCTATATGGGGGGAAGCCTTCAAGTGATCAGCAAGTTTTCCAAACAAGTCTATTCGATTGACATTAGTGAGGCTCCAAAAAAGTTTCTTGAAAATAAATTTTCAAATGTTCAATTCAGGGTTGGCGAAAGTCACGCACTTATACCACAGGTGTTGAAAGAAATAGATGCAAATAATCAAAAACTAGAATTCATTTTAGTGGATGGCGACCATACAACTAAAGCTGTTCAGCGCGACTTAAAAGCCATCTTGAATTATCCGCATAAACATCCGGTGACGATCATTTTGCACGACTCATTTAATCCTCAATGTAGAAAAGGTATCAAATCAATTGATTACAGCAAGTACCCACATGTAAATTATGTGGAACTAGATTATATAGGAGGTTCTTATTGGCACAATGAAACCTATAGGGAAATGTGGGGTGGCTTTGCAATGATTACAATAGACCCAAAGCACCATCACGTAACTCGTGTAACAGCTTCGTTGAACCAGATGTACAAAAGGGTTTTTTGGGGATCGGTCCATATCATCAAAGATCCACTTCAGTTTTTAGTCCCTTTTAAACAGCGACTATTCAAAAAACTGAACCTATCCCAACGCATTACGATGTATGAAAATTTCGATAAATAAGTCAGCGAAATAGTAGACCCATAAGCTTAACATCATATAATCAAAAAGGCCCATCTTCTATTGAGATGGGCCTTTTAGTTATTTTTAAGGATGATGCTTATTGTCGGGTTGTAAATGATCTAACAGCAGACCATGGACCAGGTCCTGAAACATTTGCCGCACGAACTCTCCAATAGTAAACTACCCTTGAGCCTAATTGAGCAGATACTGTTACATTTCGTGCTGTAAGACCAGTTCTTCCAAAAGTAATCACCGAGAAATTTGCATCTGTAGAAACCTGAATCTCATAAGTCGTTGCTCTGGTAGCAGCATTCCATGAAAGTGCTGGCGTGCGACTAACATTGGTTGCATTTGCTGCAGGAGACCTTAAAGTTGGTGCTGCCGGTACTGCCAATGGAGCCGCAGTGGTAAAGCTTCTGATAGCTGACCATGCACTGGTTGAAGTTGTGTTGGTAGCACTTACTCTCCAATAATAAATAGTACTATTGGCCAATCCTGAAATTGCTCTAGAGGTTGTTGTGATACCACTGGCAGCAACAACTCCAGATGCAAAAGACGAACTTGTTGAATATTCTAAATTATAAGTTGCAGCAGCTGTAGAAGCAGCCCAACTCAATGTAGGAGCAAGAGCTACGTTTGTTGCTAAGTTTGCTGGTGAAGATAAAGTAGGGACACCTGGAGCAGGTAAAGGAGGTACAGTACCAAAATTGATTTGTAATAGATTGTTTACAGTCCCTGACGGCAAACCTGTAATTCTTCCTACTGCAGCAAACTGTTTCAATGCAGTCTCAACTTGGGCAGGTGTAGATCCGGGTCTATACTCTAAATAAAGAGCCGCAGCACCTGCAACGTGTGGAGCAGCCATTGAGGTACCAGAAATTGTATTTAATGCAGCGCTTGATGTAAACCATGCTGAAGTAATATTTCTTCCAGGTGCGTGGATATCAACTAAAGTTCCAAAGTTAGAAAAACTAGATTTAGCATCATTAATATCTGTTGATCCAACAGTAATTGCTTGTTGAACCCTAGCAGGTGAGGCAGTACTTACATTACGATTTGAATTACCAGCTGCGACTGCCATTACAATTCCATCAGTAATACATCTCCTAACTGCATCATCCATAGCCGTGGAGGTTCCACCACCTAATGACATGTTCCCAACAGCCCTGTTTGTTGTGTGATTTTGCACCGCCCAATCCAAACCAGCAATTACTCCTGTGGTACTTCCACTTCCTAATGCATCTAAAACACGAACAGGAATCAATTTTGCTCCTTTAGCAACTCCGTAGATAGTTCCGGCAACAGTTCCTGCAACATGTGTACCATGTCCATTCAAATCATTTCCATTGTTTGTTAATGAAAAAGCATCAAAACCAGGAAGCACTATTCGCCCTGTAAATTCAACGTGGTCCAACTTTATGCCTGTATCGAAAATATACACATCGACTGTTGAACCATTTGTTGTGTATGAATACTTATTATCCAATTGGAGGTTAGGTTGATTGATACGATCAAGTCCCCATGTTGCAGGCGTTTGGTCTACCACCGCACTCATAATTTGATCCTGCTCAATATACTTCACCTTAGGATTCCTTCTGAATTCCTCAATTGCTGTAGCCGTTAATCTTCCAGAAAATCCTTTCACAGCATGCTTAAATGTTCTTTCTTTTTTTGCACTAGAATTGCCACACATTCTTTCAGACTCTCCATCAATTTCTGCTTCAGCTACATCATCTTTAAAGACTACGATATAACTGTCTTGTAAATCAGCTGGCACATTGTTCTTTTTGTAAACTGGAGCAAGTTGGTCCTCAGAAATTAAGAAATTCTTTTTTCTAATTTCCAGACTGTCTTCTTTGGCACAAGCCGCAAGAAGCAAAGTCAACGATAAAAATTTGAAAAATCGATTGATTGTGGTAAGTGTCATAAAAACAGTTTGATAATCGGCTATTTGCCAAAATTAAAAGAAGGAATTTCAAAGCGGATAGAAGGGATTTAAATCAATCCATTTTAATACGGCCCGATTTTCTTAACCACCTTAACACAAAATAATAGACCACAAAAAGTGGTAAAATAATGATTAGAAAATATTGCCTAGTCGACGGATTCGGACCAAAGATAAAAGGAAATTTGAATATGATCGTTAGAAAGACCCCTGTAGCCCAAAAAATCTGGGTATTATTTTCCGTTAGCATGCATTTTGCCCAATTGAACTTCATACTGGAAAATGTCTTACCTATACCCTTAAAATTAGGTAACCACCTGTTTGTTTTCGAGCAGTAATCAAGATAAGGCTGACCAAATTTCTTGGTTAAAAAGTCCTCCTCAGCATAGATAATACATTGATAGATAAAGAGAAACACCGGTACAACTACGATGACATAAATCAACGAATTGGATAAAATACCCAAGCCAAATAACATCAAATTGTTGCCCACATACAATGGATTTCTGGAATGGGTAAATAACCCTTTTGTGATCAATGCATCGGCATGGATTCTTAGCGCCTTATCACCTCCCCTTTCAATAAATGTAAGTCCAATTGTAATCCCTCTTATAACAACTCCTAGCGTAGTAATAAACAAGCCTACCCAAAGTGCAATTTGCCAGTAACCCGGACCAAATACTTTTTCTGTGATCAATTCAGGGGAAGGGACCAACAACAAGGCATATAAAAAGATAAAGAGCTGGTTTCTATACTTAAAGAAAAAATTACCAATTGATATCATTGGTGAAAATTTAGGTGATTGTTATTTAGATAAGGCATTTTTGATTTCTTCCAATATATCATCTGGATGTTCTAAACCTACAGACAATCGAATCAATCCTGGTGTAATACCCACCGCTTTTCTTTCTTCTTCAGACAACTTAGAGTGTGTGGTGCTGGCCGGATGAGAAGCAATTGTTCTGCTGTCTCCCAAATTATTGGTCATCGATAACCACTGCAAACTGTTCAAGAATTTTCTCCCCCCTTCGATGCCTGCTTTCAATTCAAATGTGAGAATACCTCCACCATTTTTCATTTGTTGCTTAGCAATCTCAAATCTTGGATGGGAAGCAAGAAAAGGATATTTTACCCAATTCAATGAAGGATGTCCTTCCAATTGCTTTGAAATGTAAAGGGCGTTCTCAGCATGCTTTTCCATTCTCACAAAAAGGGTTTCTAAGCTTTTTGACAAGATCCAAGCGTTAAAGGGACTTAAGGAGGGACCCGTATTTCTCACGAAAAGATAAAGCTGTTTTATCAACTCTTTTTTACCTACAACAACTCCTCCTAACACCCGTCCTTGTCCATCTATAAATTTAGTCGCTGAATGCAAAACAAGATCGGCTCCAAATAAAATAGGTTGCTGCACTGCCGGTGTTGCAAAACAATTGTCAACAATAAAAATAATATTGTGTTTTTTACAAATAGATGAAACGTATGCCAAATCAATAATATCTAGGCCAGGATTGGATGGTGTTTCAACATACAAGACTCTGGTATTGGGCTTTATCCGCGATTCAATCATTTCCGGCTTATTCATGTCGAAATAACTGAACTCAATACCCCACTTGGGCAAATATTTGGTAAGTATCGTGTGGGTTGAACCAAAAACTGCAGATGCTGAAATAATATGGTCCCCAGCGGAAAGGAATGTCATGAAACAAGAAGAAACAGCAGCCATACCGGTAGCAGTTGCGATACCCTCTTCAGCACCTTCTAACAAACAAATTTTTTGGATAAACTCATCCACCGAGGGATTTGAAAACCTGGAGTAAATATTTACATCCAAGCTATCATCTGCGAATGCAGCAGCCATGTCTTCCGCTGAATCATAAACAAAACTACTGGTAAGAAACAGTGGGGTTGAATGCTCCTTCTGAGCAGTCCTTTCAATTTGTGTTCGAATGGCAAGTGTTTCTGGCCTCATCAATAATAATTTTTTTAAGCAGTAACTTCTTGTCCATTTACAAATACATGAAAAGTGATTTGAGCTCCAGCCATTCTCAAGGTTTCTGCAACTGAACAATATTTTTCCATAGAAAGATCCACTGCTCTATACCCTTTAGCCGGTTCAATATTTCCAGTTAAGAGAAAACGGACATCAACATGTTTCCACAATGAAGGCTCTTTTCCTTCCTCCCTATCCCCGTCTACTTCAATTTCCAAGCCTTCAAGGTCTTGCTTTTGCTTTTTGAGAATACTTACCACATCTACAGCACTACATCCGCACAAGGCCGCCAACAAAGATTGCATGGGCCTGAACCCAGATCCATTACCCCCTTGAGCAACAGGAATATCCATTCTCATGGTATGTCCATCTGAATCTGTAATATCAATCCCAAAGTCACCATCTGTTAATGCAGCAGTCAATAATGCCATATGGATATTTATTTATGCAAATATACAATAGCCAAAGCACTTAGCCTTTGGATAATGCTTGAATACAGTTTTTCAAACTGACTCTCCAGTCTATAGGCGTATATGCAAAATTGGATTTGATTTTGTCTTTGCTCATCAAAGAGTTAGCGGGTCTCTTTGCGGGAGTAGGATAGTCCGACGTTGGGATTGGATTGATTTTACAATCCGCAGAAATTAGCTGTTTTATTTCATTGGCAAAATCATACCATGTGATATTTCCCTCATTTGAAAAATTATAGACCCCTGGTTGCCAGTTGGCATAACCAATTACATGCATAATGAAAGAGGCCAAGTCCGCGGCCCAAGTTGGTGAGCCATGCTGATCATTTACAACAGAAATTTCTGGGCGATCACGCATCAATCGCATCATTGTTTTTACAAAATTTTTCCCATGTACAGAATAGACCCAAGAAGTACGGATGATGATTGAAGTTGGATTATTTTCTATTGCAGCCAACTCCCCCTTCAATTTTGAATCCCCATAAACTGAAACAGGCCCAGGCAGATCATCTTCAAAATGCTCCCCTATTTTATCTCCATCATAAATATAATCGGTAGAAACATGGATAAACTTGCATTGCGTGGATGCAGCAACTGCTGCCAAAATACCTACTGATTCAGCATTGATGATATAGGCCAAGTCCTTTTCAGTTTCCGCTTTATCCACTGCTGTATACGCCGCACAATTGATACAGTAATCCGGCATAAATGCATGAAAAGTATTTCTTACCAAATCAAAATGATGAATGGGTAGGTCTTCGCGAGACAGAAACAGGAATTCAACATCTGCAAATTGCTTGGCTATATCATGCAACTCCTTTCCTAACTGTCCATTTGCTCCAGTAACCAATATTTTTTTCATGCTATGAATTAAAATAGAATCAGCGTAGGATCAAACGCTGGTAGTATAAGGTCTTTTGCAGATACAATCATTTTATCTTTAGGTATTTGCCAGTCAATTGCTAGTTTTGGATCATTGAATAAAATACCGGATTCACTTTCCTTGTTGTAAAGAGAATCACATTTATACAAAACATCTGCCCTTTCACTCAACACTGAAAATCCATGCGCAAATCCCTTTGGAATTAACAGCTGCAGTTGATTATCACTAGAAAGTACAATGGTGTACGATTTACCAAAACTTGCAGAACTATGCCGCATATCCACCACCACATCCAAAATTTCTCCTTGCAATACACGAATCAATTTGGTTTGGGCATATGGAGCCTTTTGAAAATGCAGGCCTCTTAAAACACCATATGAGGAACGCGACTGGTTATCTTGTATCCAGTTGAAATCAAGGTTGTTTTTTTTAAAGGTTGCTGCATTGTAACTTTCAAAAAAATATCCACGCTCATCTCCAAAAACCTGTGGCTCTAAAACAAACAACCCCTCAAATGAGGTATAATTTACTTTCATCTTATCTCTTTACATATTGTTCGTTATAATACTGCTTGTAACTTCCAGAGGTTACATTTTCAACCCATGTCTTATTTGCCAAATACCAATCAATTGTTTTCTCTAGTCCCTCTTTAAATTGTAAAGAAGGCTCCCATCCCAATTCACGATTAAGTTTGGTGGCATCGATTGCATAACGCTTATCGTGTCCAGCACGATCTTTAACAAAGGTGATCAACTTTGCACTTTCCCCTTTTTCACGTCCTAGTTTTTCATCCATAATCTCACAAAGCAAATGGACAATATCAAGGTTTTTCCATTCGTTAAACCCTCCAATATTATAAGTTTCACCTAGTTTTCCTTTGTGAAAAATTACATCAATTGCTCTGGCATGATCATCTACCCATAACCAATCCCTCACATTATCCCCTTTTCCATATACAGGTAAAGGTTTGCAGTGTACGATATTGTTCATCATCAATGGCAGCAACTTTTCTGGGAATTGAAAAGAGCCATAATTGTTTGAACAATTTGAAACCACAACTGGAAGTTGGTATGTATGATGATAGGCGCTTACCAAGTGATCGGAAGAGGCTTTGGAAGCAGAGTAAGGCGACCTAGGGTCGTATGGCGTTTCTTCGGTAAAAAATCCGGTTTCGCCCAAAGAGCCATATACCTCATCCGTAGACACATGGTAAAAAAGCTTGCCCTCGGCATTGCCCCAAGATCTTTTGGCTGCATTCAACAACACCGCTGTACCCATTACATTGGTCTTTACAAATGATAATGGATCGAGTATAGATCTGTCGACGTGACTTTCCGCTGCAAGATGAATTACTGCATCAAATGCATTTTCATCAAACAATTGGTTGATGAAAGTTTCATCCGTAATATCTCCTTTGATGAAAGTATAATTGGGCGCTTGCTCTACCTCTTTTAAATTTTCTAAATTCCCTGCATAGGTCAGTGCGTCCAAATTATAAATCTGATAAGCTGGATACTTGTTTACAAATAAGCGAACTACGTGGCATCCAATAAATCCGGCACCGCCCGTGATTAAAATTTTCTTCATGAGTTGCTTTTGAATTCTTTAGGTTGTTTAAATAATTCTTCTGTAGGAAGGGATTTGAAATAGGCATAAGTCAACTTCAATCCTTCTTCCCTATCCACTTTGGGTTCCCAACCCAACAGTTGTTTCGCCTTGGTGATGTCTGGTTTGCGTTGTTTCGGATCATCAACCGGTAGTGGTTTGAATATAATTTTTGTATTCGCACCCGTTAACTTAAGTACCTCCTCGGCAAAATCCAGTAAGGAAATCTCAATAGGATTACCAATATTTACTGGAAATACATAATCACTCATTAACAATTTATAAATACCCTCTACTAAATCATCAACATAACAAAATGACCTTGTTTGAGAACCATCACCAAATACGGTTAAGTCTTCACCACGTAAAGCCTGACCGATAAATGCCGGTAAAGCTCTTCCATCGTTCAGCCTCATTCTTGGTCCGTATGTATTGAATATTCTAACAATACGGGTTTCAACTTGATGAAAAGTATGGTAAGCCATGGTGATGGATTCCATGAATCGTTTTGCTTCATCATAAACCCCTCTTGGTCCAACAGGATTTACGTTACCCCAGTACTCTTCTGTTTGAGGATGGACAAGCGGATCTCCATATACTTCTGAAGTAGAAGCCACCAACATTCTAG
>JBFYPP010000044.1:0-11539 GCA_041303255.1 Chitinophagia bacterium
CTCCCCAAACAATCCCTCAAATCGGGAAAGTATCTTGGTGGTCCACCGCTCTATTTGCGTAATTCTGTTTTTAGGATTTGATTTCCTTTCCTCCAAAAAAACTGGTTTTTTAGTTGACTATAGAGTAGTCAATTTCAATGTTACCATCTATTCATAAGAATAGGATGGCGAAAAAGCATCAATTATTATCAAATCAACAATCATGAAAACAATATTATCGACGCTCGTTTTATTTATTTTTTTATCGTCAAGTGCAATAGCCCAGAAGAATGAAGAAATTAAGGTATGGGGCAACTGTGGAATGTGTAAAAAGGTAATCGAAACTGCAGCTACTGGTGCGGGTGCTTCAAAGGCAAATTGGAGTGAGGATACCAAAATGCTTACTGTATCTTATAATGCAAAGAAAACAGATGCAAAGAAAATTCAAGAAGCAGTAGCATCTGCAGGATATGACACACAGGATTTTACAGCTCCAACTGAAGTCTACAACAAATTACACGGGTGCTGCCAATACGAAAGAAAGCAGTCGGCCAACGTTACAACACAAGAAGCAAAAATGGACTGTTGCAAGGATGGCAAATGTGAAAATGGAAAAGATTGCAAGGATTGCAAAGAGGGCAAGTGCAAGAAAGAAATGGCCTGTGGAAATTGCAAGGATGGAAAGTGTGAGGATGGAAAAGCGTGCAAGGATTGTAAGAATTGCAGCAAGCACTAATTTCAGATTTTTTCAAAATTATTGATCAATTTGCGCGGCCGCGAAGCGGCCGCGCAACAATAAATTATAACATGAAAATTAAACTAATTTTCTTGACGCTGTCGTTGTTTATATCAGTTGCTACCTTTTCCCAGATTAAAAAAGCAACCCTGCAGGCAAGTGGACTTACTTGTGCTATGTGTGCGAAATCAGTGTATACCAATCTTATTTCCTTGAGTTTTGTAGATAGTGTTGATACCGATTTAAATGCTTCAGCATTTCTAATTAAATTCAAAGAAGGTCAGCATATAGATCCAGAAGCCATCAGGAAGAAGGTAGAGGATGCTGGATTTTCAGTCTCTCAACTTCACTTAGAGTTTGATGCAAATAACCACAAAATAGCGCATGACACCCATCTCAAACTGGGGAACAGTTTTTATCATTTCATCAATGTGAAACCCAAGGAGTATGATGGACCGGTTACACTGCACGTAATAGATAAAGAGTTTCTCACGGTGAAAGACCATAAAAAAATAGTTGGAGGATCTAACCTTGATTGTTACAAACCAGGTAATCTCACCAAGTGTGTTATTCCAAATCATGAAGTTCATGAATTGAACATCTACCATGTAACCATCAAATGAGGCGCCTGTTTCTATTGGTGATTATTGCCATAATATTGGCAATCCACCCCAGTGTATCTGCTCAAGAGCTTTATGTAAGTGCTGATCCTGCTTCAAATGTTCCAGCAAGATCACTTTCTTTAAAATTGGGCACCAAGCTAATGAATGAGAAAACCTTGGTTGGTGATCGGTTTTTAATGTCGAGGCAAATGGCTGATGCATCCATTGGGTTGAATAAAAAATGGATGATTAGACCAGGTTTAAGTTTTAGTGATATGTTCACCAATCGTGTAATGAAGTGGGAATCAGTGAGTCTTTATTCCAAATTTCGTTTTTATAGCAGCGACGCGGTGCATCGTCATTTTCGTGCTGCAGCATTCATTAAAGGGGTGTTTAGTTCCAATAATTTGAAATTTGAGGAATTAAATGTGGATGGTGATCAATCGGTTGTGCAGGGAGGTATTATACTTACTCAATTAATTAACAAGTTGGCCATTTCTTCAACTTTATCACTTACTGAAGTTGTTGATGGAGAAAGATTTATGAAGTATGAGGGGCCCCGAAATTTTGGATATCGAAGTTTCAATTATTCTTTTTCTTCAGGGTATTTACTTTTTCCAAGAAAATACACCAGTTACAAACAGACCAATTTCAACCTGTATTTAGAACTGTTGGGTAGTAGGGGCATCGACCGTAAGTTTTACTTTGTAGACTTAGCCCCTGCGCTACAATTGATTGTGAACAGCAACACCAAAATCAATTTAGGCTACCGATTCCAATTAAACGGGAATGCTTATAGAATGGCGGGTGCAGCGCCGAGTCTTTCGCTGAGTTTTGAAAGGACTTTTTTCAATACATTTAGGAAATGAAGATGCTCGGAAGGCTAGCCCTTAGGGTGCTTAAAATTATTGTTGGTATTTTTTCCAAAAAGGAATGTTGCAAATAAGCATCCAACTGTTAATTATTGTTATAAATTGGTGTCATGCTGAATCGGATTATCCGTTTTTCTGTTAGAAATAAATTAATTGTTGGCCTTTTCACATTGGCCTGGATTATTTGGGGGATTGTCCAGTTGATCAAGTTGCCTGTAGATGCCCTGCCAGACATTACTTCTAACCAGGTGCAGGTGATTACGGTATCGCCAACATTGGGCTCTCTGGAAGTGGAGCGGTTGATCACATTCCCCATAGAGCAGGCCTCTTCTAATATACCTGGAATCAAAGAAATTAGGTCTATATCAAGGTTTGGACTATCGTTAGTTACTATTGTATTTGAAGATGACAGAGATATTTACTGGTGTAGACAACAAGTGAGTGAGCGCATGGGTATGGTTAAGGAAGATATCCCAAAGGAGGCGGGTAATCCTGAACTGGCACCCGTGACTACCGGCTTGGGTGAAATCTACCAATATGTGGTAAAACCGAAGAAAGGGTATGAGTCGCAATACGATCTTACCGATTTAAGGACCATACAAGATTGGATAATCAGGCGTCAGTTAATGGGAACACCTGGAGTTGCTGATGTAAGTAGCTTTGGAGGTAAATTAAAACAATACGAGGTTGCCATTGATCCAGCAAAAATGAGAAGTGTTGGTGTCACACTGAGCGATGTTTTTTCTGCACTTGAAAAAAATAACGAAAATTCTGGTGCTGCATATATTGAAAAAGGTCCGAGTTTACTCTTCATTAGAACGGAAGGCCTAGCATTGAATATGGAGGAGATTGGGGCCATTTTTGTTGCTAAATCGGCTTCAGGTACACCCATTTACATTCGAGATGTTGCTGATGTGCGCATCGGAAGTCCAATTCGTTATGGAGCGCTGACTTACCAAGACCAGGGCGAAGTTTCAGGAGCTGTTGTGCTCATGTTGAAGGGTGAAAATGCCTCTCAAGTTATTCATCAAATTGAAAAAAGGATGAAGCAAATTGAGAAAACTTTACCTGAAGGGGTTGAGATAAAAACCTTTCTGAACAGGACGAAAATGGTGGGCCGGACTTTAAAGACCGTGCAAACCAATTTAATTGAAGGGGCACTTATTGTGTTACTCATACTTATTTTCTTTTTGGGCAATATCCGCGCTGGGTTGATTGTAGCTTCAGTTATACCGCTTGCCATGTTATTTGCTGTTGGAATGATGAATCTATTTGGTGTTTCTGGTAATTTGATGAGTTTGGGCGCTTTGGATTTTGGATTAATTGTCGATGGTGCTGTAATCATTGTTGAAGCGGTATTGTATCAGTTGCATGCAAGAAGTAAAGGGTTGGTCCGCTTGTCGAGTAACCAAATGGACGACACCGTTGAACATGCAGCGGGAAGAATGATGAGTGCTGCTGTGTTTGGTCAGATTATCATTTTGATTGTTTATATCCCTATCCTGTCTTTGACGGGTATTGAAGGAAAGATGTTTAAGCCAATGGCACAAACAGTAGCTTTTGCATTGGTGGGGGCATTTATTTTGTCGCTTACCTATGTGCCTATGCTCACGAGTCTGACACTAAGTAAAAAAGTTCCTGAGAAAGAGAATTTTTCTGATAGACTTATGCACAAGCTGCAACAACAGTTTAAAATTATACTTTCTAAATTTCTACTCCATCCTGCTAAAGTACTTACGGGCTCTCTTCTTTTGTTTGTATTGTCTCTTTTTGTAGCATCAACACTGGGTGGCGAATTTATTCCAGAACTTGAAGAGGGTGATTTTGCAATAGATGCGCGTTTGATGACGGGGAGCACCTTACAAGAAACAATAGATGCCACAACCAAGGCGGTAACTGAGTTAAAAAAATTCCCTGAAGTTAAAAGTGTGGTCACCCGAATTGGGGCAAGTGAGATTCCAACTGATCCCATGCCGATAGAAATGACAGACATTATTGTCAATTTAAAAGAGAAAAGTGAATGGACCAGTGCAGAAAGTTATGATGAGCTGGCTAATAAAATGAGTGTAGCAATTGGTAAAGTACCCGGACTAACAGGCGGATTTCAATATCCTGTGCAAATGAGGTTCAATGAATTGATTTCTGGTGCCAAGCAAGATGTGGTCTGTAAAATATTTGGCGAAAATCTAGATACCCTTGCAACTTACGCAGCAGCCTTTGAAAAAATAATTCATGGCGTTTCTGGTGCAAAAGATGTTTTTGCAGAGCGGGTTACTGGTTTACCACAAGTTGTAATCAAGTATAAAAAACAAGCCATTGCTGCCTATGGATTAAATATTGCAGATGTGAATAGAATGCTTCGGGTTTCTTTTGCCGGTGAAGCTGCCGGAAAAGTGTATGAGAACGAACGAAGATTTGATTTGGTATTAAGATTGAAGAAAAACAACAGAGATGACCTTAATGACCTCAAACAGCTCATGCTTACTAATGCGCAAGGTGACATGATACCTCTTGAACAGGTAGCTGAAGTGGCAATTGAGGAAGGGCCCAATCAGATACAGCGCGAAGATGCCAAGCGAAGAATCACAGTTGCCTTTAATGTGCGTGATCGTGATGTACAATCTGTAGTAGAGGAAGTTCAGGAAAAGATAGAAAAAAACATACAACTTCCTCCTGGGTATTATGTAAAATTTGGCGGACAATTTGAAAACCTGACTGAAGCAAAAAATCGTTTGATGATTGCAGTACCCATCGCACTCTTGTTGATTTTTTTAATACTCTATTTCTCTTTTGGTTCTGTTCGATATGGACTTTTAATTTATTCCGCAATTCCTTTATCCACGATAGGAGGAATTCTTTTACTTTGGGCTCGAGATATGCCATTTAGTATATCTGCTGGCATTGGATTTATCGCCTTATTTGGAGTTGCCGTATTAAATGGGATCGTTTTAATTACTGAGTTCAACCGAAATAAAGCTGAAATAGA
The DNA here is from genome assembly GCA_041303255.1 of Chitinophagia bacterium. Lineage (GTDB taxonomy): Bacteria > Bacteroidota > Bacteroidia > Chitinophagales > Chitinophagaceae > Pollutibacter. Next base: position 5,176 of record JBFYPP010000044.1, read on the forward strand.
GTCGGATGTTTCTAATAGGGTAATTGAGGGGACTGCTGCTCGATTAAGGCCAGTGCTCATGACTGCCGCAGTTGCTTCACTTGGTTTCTTACCCATGGCCTTGAGTACCAGTTCTGGTGCTGAAGTACAAAGACCACTTGCAACTGTTGTAATTGGGGGATTGTTCTCAGCTACTTTATTGACTCTTTTTGTATTACCAGTTTTATATGTCTGGGTTGAAAAAAGAAAACTTAGAAAATTGAAAAGTCTTCCGCTTGTATTTTTATTAACTGCACTTCCTTTTTTTGGTATCTCACAAGTAAAGCAACAAACGTTATCCCTAGATTCAATACTCCATTTTGCAGATAGGAATGCGGCAGTGTTGAAAATCGCCAATTTAAAACTGCTGCAAACCCAGACCATTAAAAGCAAGTCTGCACAAATTTCAAATACATCCGTAGGTTTTGAATATGGGAATATAAACAGTGCTTTTAACGATACACGTTTTTATGTGAATCAAGGGTTTAATTTTCCAGTAGTATATAAACGGCAAAAAGAGCTCAATCAAAAGGCTGTAGATCTCGTAAATTCCCGGATAATGGTAGAAAAAGCGGAGCTGCACTTGATGGTTCGTCAATTTGCTTATCGAGTAATGGATCTAGATCGCCGGTCTCAAATTTTAGACGAGGTTGAGAAAAATTATACAGAGTGGAGGAGGATTGCAGTTGTACAGCAGCAAGAAGGAGAGATCAGTAAAAGTATTTTCAATGCAATTGATTTACAGTTTAATCAGCATAAATTACAAAGACTACAATTGATCGCAGATAAAGAATTGATTTTGCAAGACCTAAAACAATTGATCAATTCAGACGAGTTAATCATTCCTGCAATGGAAGATAAGGTGCTCTTGGAAGGAAGACCCGGACTACTTAATTTTGAGCTTCACCCGTTAGTTAAGCTCTCAGAGGCGACATTAGATGAGCGTAAGGCACAGTATTCCCTTAATCAGTCTAGGCTTTTACCCGAGCTCAGTCTTGGCTACAGTAACCTTTCTATCATAGGTTGGCAGACTTCTGATGGAGTAAATCAAAAATACTTTAATGCGGGTAGACGTTTTGGAATTTACCAGTTTGGGATGGGAATACCCATATTTAATGGTTCAACGAAGGCCAAAATAAAAGCATCTGGTTTGGATATTGAAATTGCTGAGCTTCAACGCACTCAACAATTAAAGTATTTGAATACACAATATGCAAAACTGGTTTCTCGACTTATTCAACACCGACAGTCCGTTCAATATTATGAAAGTGAAGCTTTAACATTAGCAAATGAAATGCGCGATCAGGCATCGATAAGATTGAAGACTGGGGATATATCTTTTGCGGAGTGGACCTTGTTGGTTAGCCAGTCTTTACAAATTAAAATTGCCCATGCTACTGCTATTCATGAATTACAAATGGCAGAAACTGAGTATTATTATTTAATAGAAAAAAATTAACCATGAAGATTTATTCAATGGTAGTTGTGATTTTTTTAGTTCTTTTTAATGCTTGTTCCTCGAAAGAAAATGACAAGGGTTCGGAACTAGTGGCGCCCTCTTCTGATGAGCTTGAGTTGTCTAAAGAGCAATTAAAAATTTTAGGATTGCAGTTTGGTGATGCGGTTACACAAAAGATGTCTGCTACGATTCATTTGCAAGGGAAAATCGATCTTCCTCCTCAGAACCTCATTTCTGTAAATTTTCCACTTGGCGGTTATCTAAAAAGTACGAAGCTTATACCAGGCATGCGTGTACAAAAGGGAGAAGTGATCGCAGTTATGGAAGATCAGGCAATCGTTCAGTTGCAACAGGATTATTTATCATCTAAAGCCAAATTAGAAATTGCAAGCCAAGAGTTTGATCGTCAGCAAACATTGATCAATGCCAATGCAGGAACTTCTAAATCATTTCAATTGGCCACAGGAGAAATGAAAATGCAATTGGTTGCAGTCAAAGCCTTGTTTGAGAAATTAAAATTAATTGGTATTGACCCAAGCTTATTAAATGAAACAAGTATTAGCGGACAAGTTTTGATTAGGTCAACAATTAATGGTTATGTTTCAAAAGTAAATGTAAATACCGGAAAGTATGTTCAGGCCACTGAAACGATGTTTGAATTAATTGATCCACAAGATATTCATGCCGCGCTTACTATTTTTGAAAAGGATTTACCTTTTATTAAAATTGGAAATGAGGTTAAGATTCACTTTATGGATGATAGCGCTAAATATTTTTCTGCAGAAATTATTTTAGTGAACAAGGGCATAGACGATGATAGAACGGCTACTGCGCACTGCCATTTTAAATCACATCCCGCTCAGTTATATCCTGGTATGTTTATTCAGGGAGATGTTTCTGTTTCAGCAAGAGAAGTAAAAGCCGTTCCTGATGAATCGATTGTGCGTTTTGGTAATCAAGAGTATGTTTTCTTTAAGAATGCGGAAAGTAAATTTATTATGACAGCGGTAAAAACTGGACTATCTAAAGAGGGCATGACTGAATTAAGATCAGGGCTGGAAAAAATTCCTGTCGGATGTCTTGTATTAAACAACGCATATAAACTTCTTGGTATTCTAAAAAACAGTGAGGAGGAATAGGACTAGTCTCTATAGTCTTCTCTTACAGGACTAAAAACATCTATAAGTTTGCAATCAGTCAATGCTATCGCGGAGTGTGGCGTGTTAGATGGAATGACTTTTACAATGCCTGGTTCAAGTACAAATTCCTCGTTTCCTATTTGCATTTTTAGTTTTCCCTCAATCATGTAAGTGATTTGTTCATGCGGATGATGGTGTAAAGGCAGATTGCTTCCTTTGTTGATTGTAACGAATCCTAGCGTGGTTGAATTGCCATGAACATATTGTCCAATTATTCCTTCAATGAGTAGTTTCTTTTTTATTTGATCGATGTGTATCATACTAAATAGTTATTTTTCAAAATACGCTACACTACCACCTACCCAATCTTTGTCTGCATTGTATCTTACGCCAATCATCTTTCCTTTACTAAGTCGGGCTAAGTTGGTTGCTAATATAGGTCTTGCAGCATCCTCTTCCCATACATACATCATCCTTATTTCAACTTTGGCAGGCGTATTTGGGGTTTGAATACAGTCAGCATAATTTACTTTCTTTTGTAATATCCAGTTTTCTGGATCTTTAATATTCAAAATATCTTCTTTTTTTACATCAATGATTACGCCCTGTCCTGCAAAAGAAAAAAGTGGTTTTAATACAAAATTTTCAAGGTCAGGAGGAATACTTTCAAGTTGGTCTAAAAATTTTGTCTCTGGAATACAAGGATGGGTTAAGAAGGGGAGTGTAAATTTTGATATCCTATAAAACCAATGGGGGTGCGTGATCCATTCAACATCAAAGTTTTTCGTTAGGTCTATAACTTCTCCAAGTTCATCTTTGATATTGTTTAATTCATCTGCAATTACCCTATTGTAAATACGTTTTATTTGTATTTTTTCTCCATTATTTAGGTAAAAAAGTTTTTCACCTTCACAGATTAATTCAGTGAGACAAACTGGTTTTATGCCAAGGTATTTTTCTGTACAATAGAAATCTATTCTGGTTTTCTGTTTATGCGGTTTAATTTCAAGCAATATTACTTCCTCGCTTTTACAATCTCCCAAGATTACCTTGCCGAGTAATTCCAAATAACTGGATTTGTCTAAAGAATTAAAATAGGAGGAATAGTTATCTGGGATGGGGTAGTACTTTTCTAGGATTTCCGGATAAAAAGCCTGGAATCCAAATAGGGTAGGAAAGCCCTGCATTTCAATTAGAGCCGGATAGAAGTTTCCGATTTCGTTTTCACAAATCCCAAAATCAAAAGCAATGAAATGCGTGTGTTTTCCTTCATTGCTTAGCCTTTCTGTTTTAGGAATTGCTCTTTCGGTTTTTTTTAAAAATACTGGGTCAATGATATTGCCGATAATATACTCACATGTTTCAATCATTTTAGTTCCCATCTCTTTATCAACAAAAACAGGCGTTTCTGCTATTCTAAAATCAATTGCCCCAGGAAATTCACTATTGAGTGCTATTAAAAATTCTTGATAGGTTTTTTCTGAAAAATTTGAATTGATGAGCTTTCTAATTGAAGAAATCATGTTGTTACTCTTCTGGTTATGAAAGGCTAAAAGGGTTTGTGAGATTTTTAATGGAGTGCATTAAAAAATTAGGTAAAACATATTTGTTGGTGAGGCTAATTTTATCCGGATCATTTAAGTGGTCAAGCATCGACGTCCATTTAAGTAGACCATGATTTTCAATTACGGTTTGTTTTTTATCCTCTCTTTGTAAGTACATGCTCATTCCCTGCGCATCTGCTTCAGGATGAAATTGTGTTCCAACCATGTAGGGGTTGAAGCGGATTGCCATTACAGCCCTTTCAAGGTCTATATGTGGACGTTCTTTTTCAATACAGAGTACTTCGCCTCCCATTTCATGAACTCGCTGCTTATTGGTTTGTATTACTTGGTAATCTCTGCTATCAACACCGTAAAAGGGATCTGCCAGACCCTTGAATATTGGGTCTATTTTTCCTTGGTGTTTGAGCATGTGAATTGGGAATACGCCAAATGCAGTCGATTTCCTCTTAATTACTTCTCCAATTTCAAAATACCTGCATGCAAGTTGAAAGGAATGGCAGATTAGGAAAACAAACTTTTTGTTAGGGTTATTGGGGTTTTTGTTCCATTGGTCAACCATACTCAGCCATTTGAAATAAGCGTTTTCCCATTCTGATCCTAGACTTGACAATGGGCTTCCTGGTCCACCTGAAGAAATATAAATATCATGATCTAGTGAAGGGATTTGTAAATTTTTTCTCACTTCAAATTCTTCCCACTCCAAATTTATGGCATTGCTATTCTTTAAATTGTCGAGTAAATCCCTAATGCACCTCATGCCTTGGTTCGGCATTCCTTCGTTCATATCCAGTATGGCGACATTTATCTTTTTCATTGTGGTGCAAAATTACATCAAAGTGCGGCTAGAAAATTAGATTCGATATAAGTCGCCACGGCTTCAAGACTATTTTTTTCTTTGTATACGGCCAATTGTCTATCCGCGCCAGTCCCTTTTTCTAATATTTTTGTTATGCTCTTCAATGCATCTCTGCAACCTAAATCATCCACTACATCATCAATGAAATCGAGAAGTTCTAGAATAAGTGCACGTGTATCTACTTCTTGTTCTTTTCCAAAATCAATGAGTTTATTGTCTATGCCGTATCGAGACGCTCGCCATCTGTTTTCATTAAGGAGTGCGCGCGAATAAATCATAAAATTCAAGTTATCTGCACGCAACTTATACAGTTTAACACAAATACATTGAAAGAGTGCTGCAAACCCAATTGTTTCGTCTACGGTCAATGGCACATCACAAATTCTAAATTCTACAGTACCATAGATTGGATGAACCCGTAAGTCCCACCATATTTTTTTTGCATTATCAATACATTTTGTCTTGATAAGTAGATTCACATAGTTCTCATAAGCGCTGTAGCTATCAAAATAGTCCGGTATTCCAGTTCTCGGAAATTTATCAAATACTTTGGTTCTGTAAGATTTAAATCCGGTTTCTCTTTTTTCCCAAAAAGGCGAATTGGTGCTTAATGCAAACACGTGTGGTAGAAAATACCTTGCAGAGTTGGCAATATGGATAGCCATTTCCTTAGATGGCATTCCAACGTGCACATGTAAGCCAAAAATGAGGTTGGATCTTGCCGCATCCTGCATTTCATTTACAATTTCTTTGTACCTGATGTGGTCGGTAATCAATTGTTGACGCCATGTACTGAATGGATGGGTGCCTGCGGCAGCTGTGCTGTAGCCTAGTCCATTGGCAATATCTCTTATGGTTTTTCTTAAATTGAAAATATCAGCCCTGGCTTCTTCAATAGTTGCGCATACGTCTGTTCCTACTTCCACCACAGCTTGGTGCATTTCTGCTTTTACTTTTTCACCAAAGACTTTTTGTCCTTCAATCACTATTTTTTGTTCATGACTAATTAACTCCTTAGACTTTGGGTCAATTACCATGTATTCCTCCTCAATCCCAACTGTAAATAAATTGTAGTTGATCATGTTTGGTTTTTAAAATTTATAATGCTTTTTGAACAATGCTTCGTTTGATGTATTCACCCCAAGAAAGATTATCCGTTCCTTCTTTTATATTTTGAGCAGTTTCAATTGCAAAATTTGCAGCATTTTCAACTACCCATTCAAAGTTATCTTCTCCTACACTTTTTAAATCAGCGTCAGGGGCGGGGTTGCAAAAATCAATGGCATAGGGAACGCCATCTCTGATGGCAAGTTCTACCGTATTAAAA
>JBFYPP010000045.1:0-11492 GCA_041303255.1 Chitinophagia bacterium
AGCGATAACGAAGTATTGTTTAACGCGGTTGTTACTTTAACCAGCATAACAAATACTGCTAATTTCGATATTAAAATGTTTAACGCAATGGATAAGGTTTGCCAATTGATTTACAGCAAATACAAAGCAACAGTATAGCTGTATCTGTTGAATCAATAAGGCAAGAAAACCCTCCTATTACTACTAAAATGATCGAATAGGTCGAACACTGAAAGTAGTACTCTTGTCATTGGCGGTTTGAAAACCACTGTCAAATATTTGGGAATGCGCGTTGTATTTTCCTGTTTCTGTAGAACTCCAATAGCAGGCTTCCTTAAAACCTCCAATTGTCTTTTTTTGTAAATACAACTTATTCAATTCGTCTTTACTGGGTAAGTACCAATCATCGTATCCACCTTGAACTAAATTGCTGCACATTTTAGCAGCAGTTTCAGCGGTACTGCATCCCGATGCAATATCTATCGTATTTTGATTGCCTGAGCCCAGGGTAGAGCGACCAGCAATGAATTTCTCGTTACATCCCCATACGGCTTCACCAGGAAGATCTGCAACAGCAGCAATTATGCCGTGTTGTACATTTGGATCATAACCCGGATCTGAAGCGGTTAATAGGTAGGCCACTTTACCCCCTTGGTAATTCATTCCTATTGTTAAGGCTGGTGCTGCTACAACCTCTTTGTCGATTTTTTCTGAAATACCAACAGTTGTTGTTTCATCTGCGGGGATTTCTCTAACATAAATATTTCTATAGAAAGCCATTGTACGGTGTGCTTGTAATTCGATTTGTTCTTTCTCGAATATCGGCATGTTGCGGTCCCAATAATTTTCAAAGGTCAGGTTGTCTGTAACCAAAACACCATTTAAATAAACGGTTACTTTATCGCCTTTCATGACGATGTGAAAATTATTCCAATCTCCTATTTTATTGTCGGCATACGCCAAAGGCATACTCTTGCCCTTTAAGTTGTTGTATAATCCTCCAGATCCAACTTGTGCACCAACTTCTCTTCTGCTGGAGTCCCATATTTGAACCTGCGGACTACCTCTTAAATAAATACCGGCATCTCCTTTTTCAGTTATTTTCCAATCTACATAAAATTCAAAATTGCCGTATTTATTTTCTGTTACTATGTTATCACCATGACCTTCATAAGCCAGTAATCCATTTTTTGCACCCCAGTCTTTTTTCATTTGTTCGTTGGCAATAAGTTCAGCAGCCTTAAGTTCACTGGCAGACATTTTGTTTCTTTCAATTGGATTGGCAACCAATCCTTTCCAACCGCTTAAATCTTTGCCGTTGAATAAATTCACAAACCCATTGTCATTCGGAGAGCCATTCAAATAGGTTGTCATTTTATTTACGAGTGCTGCATTTCCTTTTATAAGTGGCATGGCCTTGGCTAAAACAGCCCTTACTTCAGGTCCTCTAGTGTTTTTATCGGTCAATGCCAAACGAGCAATCAATAGCGCAGCATCCTTCTTTACAGCATCATCATTCAAAGATTTACTGATAAACATAAAACTGGTGAATCCAGGAATGGAAGAGGCTTCCTTTAATATATTCTTTTTTTCAACTGCTGTTTTTGCTTTTCCCATTTGGTCTTCTAAAAGAAGCAAACGTTGTGCATTTGTTTTTTGGGCGTTTATGTTCAGTGAAAAAGCTAAAATGGAAATGATTAATAAGAGCAGCCTATTGTTCATATAGATAAATATTATACTTAAAAGATACATTAATTAAATGAATATCAATTCTAATTGATAAAATAAATAATATGATTAGGGGTTGTTTTGGGTAGAGTAAATGACGCTAATCGGCTTAAAATTTCTTTAGCATATCGTAAATTGTTTTTTCTCATCCACCAAAGGCAAGATGGGTCGCGCACGCTCTCCTGAAGATTGTATGGCGATTATAGCGTATTTGAAAGGACTCTCCTCTTAATAACAGAGGCTTTTCTTAATTTATAAGGCCTGTTAAATCCTTCTTGATCTATTTTGAAATAGCCAGCAAGGCTTCTTATGACATCTTTTGATAGTCCTTTTTTATAGTGGAGTATATCTGATATATATCCTTTGCTTTTACCTACCAATTGCACAAGGTCTTTTGCTTTTAATTCATGTTCTTCCATTAAGCTTAAGAGAAGTTGAATGGGATCGATATCTGCAATAAGAAGATTTTCTTTTTCCCATTTTTGAATCAAAAGTTCCAGTAATGCAATTTTATCTTTTGTTTCTCTGTCTTTCATTCCAGAGAAAGTCAATTCTTCCAGTAAAACACAATAGGACTTGTATTGTGTTTTGCTTTTTATAATTCTATAAAGTAGTTTTTCCATGGATAAATTTCTATTTATATATGGCTTAGGGCAACAAAAATACTTAATTAAGTTCACAAAAAGAGAACTTAAACCTAAGTTACAATTTGTTCTTAAACTACCTTTAGCGGCATTTAAAATTCATCAAATTACCCTAACTTCAAATTAACCCAAAAACAACAACATGAAACAGTCGTTTGTAGTCGGTTTGAAGAGCCTTTGTTTTCTTGTATTGCTTCAGATTTCAATATTGACGGTTACCGCCAAAACTGTTTCAGACACCACGAGTTATTTGCAGACCATCAATATCAAGACTGGTAAATTGGATACGCTGTTGACGGCGAACTACCATATTGAAGCGCCGAACTGGCATCCGGGTGGCTATTTGATTTACAACAGCTATGGCAAATTGTATACGTTTGATTTAGCAACGAAAACAATCAAACAGCTGAATACAGGTTTTGCAGAATCCAACAACAACGACCATGGATTTTCGCCCGATGGCAAATGGTTGGCGATTAGTCACGCTGACAAAAACGACCCATCCCCCAAGTCTTACAAATCCATTATTTATGTTTTACCTATAGAAGGTGGTACACCAAGAAGGGTGACCGACGAAGTGATGTCGTTCTGGCATGGATGGAGTGCAGATGGCAAGACGCTTGCCTATTGTGCAGAGCGAAATGGTAATTATGATGTTTATTCCATCAGTGTAAATGGTGGTAAAGAAACGAGATTAACAGCAACAGAAGGATTGGATGATGGTCCCGATTATTCACCCGACGGCAAATACATTTATTTCAATTCCTATCGCACCGGTCATATGCAGATATGGCGCATGAAAGCAGATGGCGCTGATCCCGAGCAATTGACCTTTGACGACAACTCCAATTGGTTTGCGCATCCATCGCCCGATAATAAATACATTGCTTATATCGCCTATACATCAGATGAAAAACAACAGCACTTGTTTGGTAAAAATGTGAAGCTGCGTTTGATGGATTTGAAGACTAAAAAAATCAGCGATTTAACACCAGTGTTTTACGGCGGACAAGGAACAATCAATGTGCCTTCCTGGAGCAAAGACAGCAAGCAGTTTGCGTTTGTGAGTTATAAAGTAGATTGAAGAATCAAGTTGATTAACTCTTCTGTCAATCCAATGTGAGGACTAGGTTTAATTAGTCGTTTTTTTAATTGATTAGGCAAGTCATCAACTGAAGAATCGTCATCAATGATCAAATAGGATTCACCTTTATAGTCATGTTCAAACCAATTCATTATTTCATCTTTCCTGGATTTGGCATTTGAGCAAGCAGGTAAGATATCTATTTGACTAAGTTGAATATTACGGTTAGAAAAAATCTGAATCCATTGGTCCGCTGTGAAATTAAATCTATGAGATGTGGTAAGAATTACCTCTGCTTGAGGAGTTAGAAGCATTTGAAGTGCCTGGACGGCTTTCTTACTAAACGGAGGGAATCCGTCTTCTAAAATATCTTGTTTCAGCCATCCTTTGGCTGGAACCATAACACCATCTATATCAAGAAAAATTTTCATCCCAATATAAAATTAGGATTATTCAAGCAATGACAATAGTTTTTCAATACTGATTTTATTGTATTGGGCATCAGTTTGAATATGTTTGAGGATTTGTTCAGGCATATCCCAGTCGGTCCTATCAAATAAAAGTTCATGCCATCTTTTTGATTGGAGATTATTTACTTCAGTAAAATTTATTATTTGTAAGTCTATTGAAGCAATCTTTGAGGCTAAGTAGCGATGATGACCATCAATAATTATATTATTAGAGACTTTAATCTCAGGAAATTTAATTCCGAGTCTCATTTTATGATACATTCTATAAATTATTGGTAGAGATATGCTTCTTTGACTGCAGAGAAATTCAAGTTGATCATCTTCAATTAATTTTTTAATCTCTGATTCAATAATGTCACTTCTCTTCATTATTCTTTTTCATAAATATCATCTACCACAAATGAATTCAACAGGTGAAACCATCATTCTACAAAGAGAAAACCTTACATTTATCAGACTAATTTCCCATATATGAAATATGTTTTGTTCTACTATCAATTGTGTTTTCAATAAGTATTCAAGCATAAAACAATGCAGGTGTGCGCGATAGTGGGTATAATAATTTTATTGCCGAAAGTGCAAAATGGTTTTCTGGTTTTGGATTAACTTCGTTGCAGAATATATTTTATGAAAGAGATTTTAGAACTTACATATTGGGAGAACAGTGTTAGGGATTATTTAATGTCTCTTGGATTTATTCTATTGGGGTTTTTGTTATTGCGCTTATTCAAGAATTACTTATTGCATCGCTTGAGAGTGGCGGTAAGTAGAACAGAAACCAATATTGATGATATCGCCTTGCAGGTGGTTGAAAAGTTTGGCATACCTATTATCCGGCTATTATTTATTTATTGGGCACTTGAGTTACTTACCCTGCACAGTAAAGTAGACAAGTGGTTGAGCATCGCCTATGGGGCAGTTACCTTGTACTTCATCATCTCTTTTTTGCTTACACTGATTAGAAAAGTATTGGAGGCGCAAGTGGTGAAGCAAGAAAACGGAGACATTAAGCTTAGACAGGTTGGTGGTATCATGGTCTTAGTGAATATCACTTTTTGGGCGATTGGCGTATTGTTGTTCTTGTCTAATCTGGGTTATAACGTAACCACCATCCTGACTGGTCTTGGCATTGGAGGTATCGCTATTGCGTTAGCTGCACAAAATATACTTGGTGATCTCTTCAATTATTTTGTGATATTTTTTGATAGACCATTTGAAGTCGGGGATTTTATTACAGTCGATGACAAAAAAGGAACTGTGGAATATATTGGTATAAAAACGTCAAGACTTCGTGGCTTGACTGGAGAGCAAATCATAATAGCCAATAGCAATTTGACCAGTTCAAAAATTCATAATTTCAAACGATTGGAAAGTAGAAGAGTAGTATTTAATCTTGGTGTTGTTTACGGAACATCAATTGAAAAACTTAAACTTATACCTGAGTTAATCAAAAATATTATTGAGAAGCAAGAGTCCACAAAGTTTGATAGAGTTCATTTTATGAACTATGGCGACTACAGCCTGAATTACGAAGTGGTATTTTTTGTCGATAGCCCACATTACCATATTTATATGGACATCCTACAGGAAGTCAACTTTGCCATTTATGAGCAGTTTACTGCTGAAAAAATCGACTTTGCTTTCCCAACACAAACCTTGCTTCTAAACAAGCAGGAGCCATTGATTTGAATTTTTAAGGGGCTGTCAGTTAATTTCAATTGACTTTATTGGGTGTAACCGCCTTTACGCTTGGCCTTGACTTGTGCGGGCCAGTTGCGGCTACCCGGACCATTACCTTTGAGGTCTGCTTTTTCAGTAGAACTGCGTTCTGGATCTTCGCAAGCCATGTAAACAAGAATAGCTGTAACAATAGCATTGTTGCGCAAATCATCAAATACAATTTTATCGTAAGTGTCTCGGTTGGTATGCCAGGTGTAGTTGAAATAAGACCAGTTCAATGCGCCCAATGAAAATGCCGGTGCACCAACTGCTACAAACGAAGCGTGATCAGATCCTCCACCACCGGGCGCTCCAGGGAAACTTGTTTTGATGGAATCTTTATATTCTCCCGGAACCGCTGCTAACCAGCGACCCACATAGTCTTTGGCTTTTGCAAAACCAGAACCACCCAAGTTGATGATTCTTCCAGTTCCATTGTCTTGGTTAAATAAGGCTTGAAGATTATTTACTACTTCAGGGTGGTCTTCTACAAATGCACGCGATCCGTTCAATCCTTGCTCTTCACTTCCCCAATGGCCGACTAAAATAGTACGCTTCGGATTCGGATATATTTTTTTCAAAATGCGCATCGCTTCCATCATCACCATTGTACCGGTTCCATTGTCTGTCGCACCTGTTCCACCATCCCATGAATCAAAATGTGCAGATAGCATCACATATTCATTGCTTTTTTCTGTGCCTTTGATCTCAGCCAGTGTATTGAATGTAGGTACCTCACCCAACTCTTTTGATTTTGCTAAAACACTAATCACTGGTGCAGATCCTGATTCAGTTAAGCGATAAAGCAAGCCATAATCTTCCAACATCACATCAATAGTTGGAATCTTCTTGGTGTAGGCATCAAAGATTTTATTTACACCAAAACCCTGACTCCAATTACTTCCTATGATACCAGCTGCGCCTGCTTTTTCCAATGCTGTTGCAAGTGTACGGTTGTTGTATCCTGTTTTGCTGATGCGTTTGCGCCATGCTTCGGTTTGCTCTTTTCTTTCTTGTATCATTTTATCCATCGATGCTTTGGTAGCAAACTCTTTCCAATTGTAATCTGGTCTGCCAGTTGGTTGCGGCATCGATACTAAAACAAATTTTCCTTTTACATTAGGCAACCATTGTTGAAAGGCGATTGAATCGGCAACATCAACAAGAATGATGGTTTCGCCTTTCACTGCTTTTTTGGTTGATGGTGAAAAAGCAAGTTGTGTGGCTTCTAATGATTTTGTCCAGGGACTAACCATATCCACATGCGTAATGCCACGGTCCCATCCCCTCCATGTTCCATAGTTTTCTCTTTTTGCTGTGATGCCATATTGCTGGTATTGTGCAATTGCCCAATCGCTGGCTTGCATCATTTTTGTAGAACCCACTAAACGCGGACCCACGCCATCCATCAATTCATGACTCATTCTTTTGAGTTGAGAATTTTCATTGGCTTCTTTTATAATGGCAGCAACAATTGGATCCTGTTGTGCAACAGCTGGTATAATTAATGATTGGACTGCAAGTACAAGTGTAAAAAGGACAAAAGATAAACGCATGGGAAGTGATTTGAATCTAAAATACTGAAAAAGAATAAGTATCGGTCGGCCACTCAACCTTTTGGCTTGAAATTTGTTTAAAAGGTCGATCAAATAGGTCTAAAATCATGAACAAGAATTTTGCGGCGTTATTGGTAGTAGTTTTTTCTATTTTCTTATCTTTTGAAAGCATGTCACAAGCCACCAGTGCCATTGGTGGTGGTGTAGTCAATAAAAACAGCCAGGTCGGTTTGCCAGGCATCTCCATCCAGTTAACCCCTGGTGGTAAAAGCACGGTGAGTGACAGTTCCGGAAATTTCAGAATTTCGGGAATTATCCCTGGTGCCTACGCCATCAGTTTCAGTGGTGTTGGGTTTCAGCCCAAGACCATCAGCAATTTGGTGGTGACCAGCGGTAACGAGAATACATTGCAGGTGGAGTTAGAGCCGCAAGTCGGGCAACTCAGTACCATCGTAGTCAGTGGTAGAAAAAATTCAGCACGTGTTGCAACCATAGAAAGTCCATTAAGTATTCAACGTCTTACAACAGAAGACATCAAGGCAAACCCTGGTGGAAACTTCGACATCAGCAAAGTGATACAATCGCTTCCGGGTGTTGGTGGTGGTATAGGTGGTGGAAGTTTTAGAAACGATATTATCATCAGAGGTGGATCGCCAAGTGAAAATGTTTTCTATTTGGATGGAATTGAAGTCCCTATCATCAATCACTTCAGTACGCAAGGAAGTGGAGGCGGGCCACAAGGTATTTTGAATGTGAGTTTTATTGAGGACGTACGTTTGAGTACATCGGCATTTGATGCGCGTTATGATAATGCCTTGAGTTCTGTTTTTCAGTTCAAGCAAAAAGCAGGTAATGCCAATCGTTTGCAAGGTAATATTCGAATGAGCGCTTCTGAGGTAGCAGCAACATTTGATGGTCCTTTGAGCAAAAACACAACTTTCCTTGCATCCGCAAGAAGAAGTTATTTGCAATTGTTGTTTCAGGCAATTGATTTGCCTATTCGTCCTAACTATTGGGATTTCCAATTCAAGACAACCACCAAGATCGATAAGAAAACAACTTTAAGTTTTCTAGGAATTGGAGCGATAGATGAATTTAGTTTTGCAGCGCCTAAAGAAGCAACACCTGAAAAATTATACGTGATCAATAGTAGTCCCAGTGTAAACCAAAACAGCTATACATTTGGTGCTAGCTTAAAGCGGTTGACAGATAAGGGTTTCATCAACCTATCGCTCAGTAGAAATTTATTAAACAACAGGGCAGATAAATATTTAGACAATAAAAATCCAGTAGAGGCTGATCGTACATTTCGTATCAACAGTACTGAAACAGAAAATAAATTCCGTTTGGATGTAAACAATACTTATGGAGATTGGAAGTTAAGTTACGGAGCAACTGCTCAGTTGGTAGAATTCGATAATGATTTCTTTCAAGTGTATAGAAATGCCGAAAAAGATGCACAAGGAAATATTATACAACCTGCCGTAACTTTTAATAGTAATACCAGTTTTAATTTTCTCCGATATGGAGCATTTGTGCAAGCAGGAAGAAGGTTATTGAACAACCGCTTGGGTTTGAGTGTGGGTCTGCGTACGGATGCCAATAACAGACAAAAAGAGAACAGAAATTTGTTGAACCAGATGAGTCCGCGTTTTAGTTTGAGTTATGCACTGAGCGATAAATTAAACATGAGTGCGAGTTATGGCCAGTATTTCAGATTGCCTTCTTTTACCCAAATGGCATTTGCCGGCAATCCGGATGATTACATCAAGAGCACGCATTGGGTTACCGGTTTTGAATATTTACCATCATCAACTACAAGATTCACTATTGAAGGCTTTTACAAGCGATACAACAACTATCCTGTAAGTGTGCTGGATGGAATCAGTTTGGGAAACAAGGGGACAGAGTTTGGCGCTATAGGTAATGAGCCAATCAGTCAAAATGGAAAAGGAAGGGTTTGGGGATTGGAAATCTTTGCACAACAAAAGCTCACCAACAGATTTTTTGGTGTGTTCAGTTATACTTTTTACAGAAGTGAGTTCAGTGGTTTGGATGGTGTGTTTGTGCCGGCCAGTTGGGATAACCGTCATTTAGTGAGTGCTACGTTGGGATACAAGTTTAAGCGCAACTGGGAATTGGGTATGAAGTTCAGGTACCAGGGCGCTGCGCCATACACGCCATATAATTTGGAGCAGAGTCGTTTAAACTACCTTACACTGGGGACAGGCGTTTTCAATTTTGATCAGGTGAACACGTTGCGTTTACCAGCTTTTCATTCAGGAGATTTGCGTATCGATAAAAAGTGGAACTACAGAAAGCTCACGCTTGATTTATTTTTAGACATCACCAATTTTTATTCATCAAAGAGCGCAGGAATTCCGAACTATACTTTCAAGAGGACAGCTGATAATGCAGCGTTTGAATCGACTGACGGACAGCCTGTTAGAATGG
Source organism: Chitinophagia bacterium (assembly GCA_041303255.1). GTDB lineage: Bacteria > Bacteroidota > Bacteroidia > Chitinophagales > Chitinophagaceae > Pollutibacter. Next base: position 9,635 of record JBFYPP010000045.1, read on the forward strand.
ATGGCAGTAACGCTACGCCAGTTTTATTGAATAACCTAGATGGAACTTTACTTCCAACGATAGGGTTTATTGTGGAGTTTTAATAGGAGCACAGACTATAGCCCAACTGCAGAACCAAAGTACTTATCAATTACTTTGAGTTTCTCCAATTCAACTTTTTTGATAAACGCATTTGCAACAGGAGAGAGTTTCTTGTTTTTAAGCCAAACGATGTTCCAGGTAGATTTTAGAGGCAAACCCTTTACAGGAATGATTTGTAGTTGCTTGTTTTTCAGTTCATTCTTTATGCCAATCATGGGCATAATAGAATAGCCAATGCCTGCGATTACCGCCTGTTTTACTGCTTCATTAGAGGCAAGTTGAATTTTCTTGCGGACCTTAATTTTATTTCTTTCAATGAAATTTTCCATTGCAATTCTGGTTGCAGATCCTTCTTCTCTATAGATAAGTGGTAAATTTTCAAGTATAGTTTTGTTGACATGCTTTTTTTCATTCACCAGTTCTGTGTTACCAACCAAGAACAGCAAGTTGGGCATCAACTCAATTTTATTTAATTGTAGATGTTTTGGAAGTACGGAAACAAGTGCAAAATCAGTCTCATTTTTTTCAAGTGTTTCCACTACTTTCCATTTATTTGAAACATCCAACCGCAGTTCAATATTTTCATTATCCTTTAAAAATGCCGATAAAAAGTAAGGGATAATATATTTTCCTGTAGATACGGATGCAATTTTTAATGTACCGGTTAGTGAACCATTGTATTTTACCAATCTATCGTCAATCGACTTCAATTCATTGATGATGTTTTGGGCTGATTCGGCAATTTCGTGTCCAAATTCAGTTACATATACCCGCTTATTGATGATTTCTATCAAGGGAATAAAAAATTGTTTCTGAAAATTCTTGAGCTGTATAGATACTGCTGGCTGTGATAAGTGCATGGCCTCTGCAGTTTTTGTTATGCTTTGGGTTTCTATCACTTTTAGAAACAAGGCAAGTTGATGAAGGGTATAATTCATAAAAAATATTTATGATAAGCATTATAAATATAAATAACAATTTATGAAACTATTCTTTCATTTTTGCACGAATAATTTTCGAAAATCTTTTCTGTGGTTTAGCAATCATTTTTTTGCTTTTGATAATCAAAAGTTTAAATAAGAGTACTTGATTTTTAAGGTAGGGGGGAAAGATATTTATTGTTCTTACACACGTAACCCTTGAATATGACACATAAGCTGATTAAAAATGTAAGAATTGTTGACGATGGCAAAGATTTTGTAGGAGATGTATATATAAAAGGTGATCGGATCGAAAAAATTGCTCCTGGAATATCATTGTCATCACACCTTAGTTTTGATGAGATCAATGCTGAAGGACTTGTGCTTATTCCTGGCATGATTGATGCACATGTTCATTTCAGAGAGCCCGGATTAACCTATAAAGGCGATATGCGTTCGGAATCATCAGCGGCAATAGCTGGTGGCATAACCTCAATAATGGATATGCCAAATACTGATCCAGCGGTACTCAGCATCGATGTTCTTGAGCAGAAATATGCCAGAGCAGCAGCCTCATGCCATACGAACTATTCGTTTTTCATGGGTTTATCAAAAGACAATTTGGAAGAGGCTTTACGGGTGAGTAGTGAAGATGTTTGTGGGTTAACAGATGACGGACTTTATTTCGATGAGGAGCATCCCACCTTATGTAATTCTATTACTTATTTGGAAAAAATCTTTTCATCATCTCCCCACTTAATCGCTTTGCATTCCGAAGATGATACCATTATTAGAAACAACTACATCAAGTATAAAAAAGAGTATGGCGAGTTCATTCCACCTTCTGCCCATACTGA
>JBFYPP010000046.1:0-11204 GCA_041303255.1 Chitinophagia bacterium
ACTGTGGGATACAAAGAACTGTTTGATTATTTCGATGGTATTCTAACCAGAGAAGCCGCTGTTGAAAAAATAAAACAACATACACGCAACTATGCAAAGCGACAAATTACTTGGTTCAAGCGGTATGTGGATGAAGACCTAATTTCTTTCCCTCCTCCAACATCATAGCATAAGCAGCATCATAGCTGTTTTCAATTATACCATCCAACATGGCTTCTCTAATTGCTGTTTTGATTAGTCCCACTTCTCTGCATGGCAACAATTTAAATACTTCCATAATTAATTCCCCTGTAATCGGTGGCTGCCAATTTCTAATTTTATCTTTTTCTTCAACTTCTTTTAAACGCTCACGAACCAATTCGAAATTGGCCCTAAATCTCCTCACTTTGCTTTCGTTCTTGGAGGTGATATCCGCATCGCACAAAGTCATTAAATCTTCAATATCATCACCAGCATCAAACAAGAGACGGCGAATAGCAGAATCGGTGATGCTTTCTTTTGTCAAGCTAATAGGACGTAAATGCAGCTCTACCAGTTTTCTAACATACCGCATGTTTTCTTGCATGGGCAGTTTCAACTTTGTAAATATCTTGGGGACCATCCTACCACCAACTACTTCATGTCCGTGGAAAGTCCATCCAATACCCTGCTCAAATCTTTTGGTTGCAGGCTTTGCAATATCGTGTAGCAACGCTGCCCAACGCAACCAAAGGTTATCCGTATGCAAACAAATATTATCCAATACCTGGAGCGTATGGTAGAAATTGTCTTTATGCCCCTTCCCATCTATATATTCAGCACCTGCCAAATCTACCATTGCAGGAAATATCTCTTTTAATAAACCAGTTTTATAAAGCAGATCCCAACCAATGGAAGGCTTGGGGGAAAGCATGATTTTATTCAATTCATCGGTGATGCGCTCCTGACTGATGATGGAAATGCGATGTGCTGTATCTGCTATACCAAGTAAGGTATTTGACTCAATTACAAAACCCAATTGCGAAGCGAAACGAATGGCCCTCAACATCCTTAGCGGATCATCGCTGAATGTTTTTTCGGCTGCCAATGGCGTTCGAATGATCTTGTCGTTTAAATCTTGAACACCATTAAACGGATCGACCAATACTATTTCTTGGTTGATTGATTGATCAACATCAATGGCCAATGCATTGATGGTAAAATCTCGTCTTTCCTGATCGTCTTTGATGGTTCCCGGTTCAACTGTAGGGTTTCTGGAATGTTGTTGATAGCTTTCTTTTCGGGCACCGACAAACTCCACATCATAGCCTTGGATATTAATGTGTGCTGTCCCAAAATTTTTAAACCAAGAGACTTTAGGTTGAGGATGAAAAAGTTCACTAGTCTTATTCGCTAAAGCGATGGCGTCACCCAGACAAACGATATCTATGTCTTTACATGGTCGGCCTAACAATTTATCACGCACAAATCCACCCACAACAAATGCAGGCAATGACAAGTGCTTTGCTGCCTCAGCTACTTTACCAATGATCACTTTCTCTTGTTGTTCTAGCTGCACTTGCATTGGACAAAGTTAAATAAAAGCAATGAGGGTATTTTAAACAGAAACATTGAAATCTCTCAAAGCATCATTGAGACTGGTCTTGAGATCAGTGCTGGCTTTTCTCTGACCAATAATCAAGGCACAACCCACTTCGTATTTACCAGCTGGAAATTCTTTGGTGTATGAACCAGGTATCACAACAGACCTTGCTGGAACACGCCCTTTGTATTCAATCGGTTCTGCGCCACTAACATCAATGATTTTTGTCGATTTTGTCAACACCACATTAGCACCCAATACAGCCTCTTTTTCAACCACAACACCTTCAACAACGATGCAACGACTACCAATAAAACAACCGTCTTCAATGATTACAGGTGTTGCTTGTAAAGGTTCCAATACACCACCAATTCCTACACCACCACTCAAGTGTACACCTTTACCAATTTGCGCGCAACTTCCTACTGTAGCCCAAGTATCCACCATGGTGCCTTCATCTACAAAAGCACCTATGTTTACATATGAAGGCATCAATACCACGTTCTTGGCCAAATAAGCACCATAACGTGCAACCGCATGCGGCACAGCGCGTACACCCAAAGATTTATAATCTTTCTTCAACAGCATTTTATCATAAAATTCAAATGGAGCCAACTCCCATGTTTGCATTTGTTGGATTCCAAAATACATCAAGATGGCCTGCTTCACCCACTCATTCACTACCCAGTTTTCTTCCAATTTCTCAGCCACACGCAAACGGCCTTTGTCCACTTCCTCAATTACCGCACGAACAGCATCAGCGTATTGAACATCTTTCAACAATTCACGATCATTCCAGGCAGCAAGTATCTTTTCTTTAAGTTCCATTTTATTCAATTTCCGCAAAGTTAAGAATTGTTGTCGGTTATCAATTAACTGTTAACCGTTATCCGTTAACAGTTAACGGTTAACTGTCAACTGTTTTAATTAAATTGAAAAATAAATAATCAACCTTGACTACTCCAATCAACACCGCCGTTATCAGTTACGGTATTTCTGCAAAGACCTTTCACCTTCCGTTCATCACTAACCACCAAGGTTATGCGCTTACAACCATCATGGAAAGAACTGGAAACAGCGCACAACAAAAGTATCCCAACTTTAAAATAGCAAGGACCTTTGAAGAAGTTTTGGTTGATCCTAATGTAGAGTTGGTAATCATAGCGAGTCCAAATACCACCCATTATCCCTATGCCAAGGCAGCGCTACTTGCTGGTAAACACGTAGTGGTGGAGAAGCCTTTCACCAATACCCTAGATGAGGCATTGGAATTGGTAGAATTATCAAAAACGACTGGCAAGATTTGTGCGGTCTACCACAACAGGAGGTATGTGGCAGATTTTCTAACCATGAAGAAAATACTTGATGATGGATTGCTTGGAGAACCAAGAGAGTTTTTTGCACACTACGATAGGTACAGACCAGATCCAAGGACTTATGGATTATGGCGAGAAGAAACCCTTCCCGGCAGCGGCGTATTCTACGATCTTGGTCCGCATTTAATTGACCAGGCATTGGTTCTTTTTGGAATGCCTAAGTCCATAACCGCAGACATTAGAAAAATGAAACCGTATTCCAAGGTGGATGATTTCTTTGATGTAAAACTAGATTACGAAAACCTGATAGTAACCCTTCACTCCAGTATGTTGGTAAGAGAAATGGGACCACGATACATGATACACGGCACTAAGGGTTCATTTATTAAAAACGGAGAGGACCCACAAGAAGAATTATTAAAAGCAGGTGTGCTTCCCATCTCACAGGATTGGGGAAAAGAAGAGGAAGAAAACTTTGGACTACTCCATACAGAAATCAATGGGGAAGTTGTAAAAAAAATCTACCCTTCCCTGCAAGGAAGTTTTGGTTTTTATTACGACAACCTTTTTGAAACCATCCGAAATGGCGCACCATTAAAGGAGACTGCCATGGATGGTTATCAGGTAATCCGACTCATTGAACTTGCTTTCAAGAGTAGTGAAGAAAGAAGAACTATATATATTGATTGATGATGTTCTCCAACCATTCTTGTCTACCACTGGTCATCTTAGGTTCGCCATGTTTGAATGCATAAGTCCTAAGGTCTTCCAGGCTTAGTTTACCTTCTTCAAAAAGTCTGCCTTCGCCTGCATCAAATGATGCATATCGGTTTTTCCTGAATTCACGATAAGGAGAATGTTGCATGATTTTATCAGCCACAACCAACGCCCTCGCAAATGAATCCATACCACCAATGTGGGCATAAAAGAGGTCTTCTGCATCAGTAGAATTTCTACGAATTTTTGCATCAAAATTTACACCCCCACCTGCAAAACCACCTGCTTCTAATATAATCAACATGGACTCTACCAATTCGTTGAGCGACATTGGAAACTGATCAGTATCCCAACCATTTTGAGCATCTCCTCTATTGGCATCGATACTTCCCAACATACCCGCATCAGCCGCAGTTTGTAATTCGTGCTGGAAGGTATGTCCAGCTAGCGTTGCATGGTTAACCTCAATATTCAATTTAAAGTCTTGATCCAAACCATGGTTACGCAAAAATCCAATTACAGTAGCAGCATCATAATCATACTGGTGTTTGGTTGGTTCACAGGGTTTAGGCTCTATGAAGAATGTTCCTTTAAAACCTTGTTTTCTTGCATAATCTTTAGCCATGTGAAGGAACCTTGCCAAATGTTCTTGCTCGCGTTTCATGTCGGTATTCAACAAAGTCATATACCCTTCTCTTCCACCCCAGAAAACATAATTTTCACCACCCAATTTGATGGTAGCATCCAATGCGTTTTTTACTTGGGTTGCGGCATGTGTTAGCACATGAAAATCAGGATTGGTACTGGCCCCATTCATATAACGCGGATTAGAGAACACGTTGGCAGTCCCCCATAACAATTTCACACCACTTGCTTTTTGTTTCATCCCGGCATAGTCTACAATCGCGGAGAGATTGCTTTCGTATGCTGACAAAGAACTGCCTTCGTCCACCAAATCAACATCATGAAAACAATAGTAGGGTATTCCTAATTTGGTAATGAATTCAAATGCTGCATCCATCTTGTCTTTTGCACGATCAACTGCGCCCGGCGCTTGATCCCAAGCATATTGTTTGGTACCCGGACCAAATGGATCGGCACCCGTATTGCAGAAACTGTGCCAATATGCTACAGCAAACCTGAAGTACTCTTTCATGGTTTTTCCACCAATAATTTGGTCTTCATTGTACCATTTGTAAGCCAATGGATTATCTGATCCAACACCTTCGTATTTGATCTTGCCTATACCAGGAAAAAATTCTTTGTTGCCGAGCGTGATTGACATAGTTGTGGGTTGTGAGTTGTGAGTTATGGGTTGACAGTTTACGGTTAGCGGTTAACTGTTGACACTAGTGTAAATATAAATATTGTTGCGCATACAACTAACAGTCAAGTTCAGCTTTCCATTTTTGAAATGCTGAGGTATATTGTTCTTGCAAAACTGTTTCTGGTTCAATACGTTCCAGCAGTTTCAGTCCCTTGAATGACTCATCAGTCGATGCATACAAGCCAGCTCCAACACCAGCAGCCCTTGCAGCACCTTGCGCGCCATCCGTATTGAACAATTCAATAGTTGCACCAGTGGTATTGGCAAAGGCTTCTGCAAAGAGTGGACTCAAAAACATATTGGCCTTACCTGCACGAACGGTATTTATTTTCAACCCCATTGCCACCATGATTTCAATGCCATAGAAAAGCGAGAAAACAATGCCTTCTTGTGCAGCCCTGGCCAGATGAGGCTGTTGGTGTCTATTGAATTGCAGGTTTCTTATCATTGACCCTGCTTCTTTATTTTCTAAAACACGTTCAGCACCATTCCCAAATGGATAACACAGCAGACCATCAGCACCAATGGGTGCAGCAGCAGCAAGTGCATTCATTTCTGGATAAGACAGACCCTGAAAAATATTTTTTTGCATCCAGCTATTCAAGATACCGGTGCCATTTATACACAACAAAACACCGTATCGTTTTTTATCCGGCTGATGATTGACGTGCACAAATGTATTTACCCTTGATTTTGGATCATAAGCCGGTTCATCAATTACCCCATACACAACACCTGAGGTTCCGGCAGTCGCGGCAATCTCTCCAGGCTCCAAAACATTAAGGGAATAGGCATTGTTTGGTTGATCACCAGCGCGGTAAGCAATCGGAGTACCTGCTTTCAAACCCAACTCTTCCGCAACAGCGCTTGATAGATTTCCTTGAATCCCAAATTGAGGGACGGTCTTACAAATTAAAGCCTCGTCAATACCATAGTAATTGAGTAGGTCGGTAGCAAGCGATTCTGTTCGCGCATCCCACAATACACCTTCGGACAGTCCCGAAATGGTTGTATTCATATCGCCGGTGAGTCGGTACGCAATATAATCGCCAGGCAACATCACTTTATAGATACTCTTGTATACCTCCGGAAGGTTTTCTTTTACCCATTTCAATTTTGAGGCGGTAAGGTTGCCCGGAGAATTGAGGTAATGTTGCAGACAAAATTCCTCCCCCAGATCTGCGAACGCCTGATTTCCTTGACTTACCGCTCTACTGTCGCACCAAATGATGGAGTTCATTACGGATTCTCCATTTTTATCAACCGCAACCAATCCGTGCATTTGGTAAGAGATCCCAATGGCCACAACAGCATCTGAAGAGAAGTCCAACTCATTTTTCAACTCGGAAAAGGCATGCTTAAAGGCTTCCCACCACGTGCCTGGATCTTGTTCTGCAAATCCCTGCTTTGGTGCATGAATAAGCATCTCTGTTTTTGGCGCATGTGCACTTCCCAAACAAACACCGGTCTGCACCTCAACCACCGCACATTTTACAGAGGAGGAACCAACATCAATACCCAAAAGCAATTCCATAGTTTTATTGTTTATTTCAAAGCAGTGATTTTACAAATCGTTTAGACTGTTTTTGCAATATAATATATTGGAGGCAAACAAATTTTTATCCCTGAAAAGCGGGATATCGAAAGATTAGGCTAAAAAATGAACCAACCACCCCGGCACTTGTTACGAATTTGGGAAAAATGAGGTTCAAAGTCTCCCCAATTGATCCACATACTTTCTACTACGCTTTAAATTGATGAAATTTGCGCAATTAAACGAAAGAGGATTATGCAAGAGGAAAATGACAACATATTAGAACAGGTAACCTCATCGGAATACAAATACGGTTTTGTTACCCAGATTGAGGCCGATGAGGCTCCCATGGGATTGTCTGAGGACACCGTTAGGTTTATTTCTGCAAAGAAGAAAGAACCAAGCTGGATGCTTGATTACAGGTTAAAAGCATATAAACATTGGCTGACCATGGAAGAACCAACTTGGCCAAATGTTACCTATCCAAAAATAAATTTCCAAGACATTATTTTTTATTCTGCTCCAAAGCAAAAAGTTTCACTAACAAGCCTGGATGAAATAGATCCTGAATTAAGGGAGACTTTTGAAAAATTGGGTATCTCCTTAAATGAACAGAAGAGACTTAGTGGAGTAGCTGTGGATGCGGTGATGGACTCTATTTCAGTGGCCACTACGTTCAAAGAAGAGTTATCCAAAGTGGGTGTCATTTTTTGTTCCATGAGCGAAGCCGTGCAGGAACATCCGGAATTGATTCAAAAATACCTGGGTTCTGTTGTACCGGCGACCGATAACTATTTCACCGCCTTAAACTCTGCTGTATTCAGCGATGGTTCTTTCTGTTATATCCCTAAAGGGGTTAGGTGCCCTATGGAGCTGTCCACTTATTTTAGAATCAATGCTGCAAATACGGGACAGTTTGAAAGAACATTGATTGTTGCGGGAGAGGGAAGCTATGTGAGTTATTTGGAAGGATGTACTGCTCCTATGCGTGACGAAAATCAATTGCACGCAGCCGTTGTGGAATTGGTTGCCATGGAAAAAGCAGAAATAAAATATTCAACTGTACAGAACTGGTATCCTGGTGATAAAGAAGGTAAAGGAGGTATTTACAATTTTGTAACCAAGAGAGGAATTTGTGCAGGCGATCATTCAAAGATTTCCTGGACACAGGTGGAGACGGGTTCAAGCGTAACCTGGAAATATCCAAGTGTGATCCTTAAAGGTGATTATAGCATTGGAGAATTTTATTCTGTAGCTGTAACCAACAACTACCAGCAGGCAGACACAGGAACCAAGATGATTCACCTCGGCAAGAATACCAGAAGCAGAATTGTTTCCAAGGGTATTTCTGCAGGCCGTAGCCAAAATTCATATAGAGGATTGGTAAGTGTGGCAAAAAATGCCAGCAATGCAAAAAATTTCTCACAGTGTGATTCTATGCTGTTGGGCGATCGTTGCGGCGCACATACCTTTCCTTACATAGAAGTAAAAAACAATACTGCTGTTGTTGAGCATGAGGCTACTACTTCAAAAATTGGCGAGGACCAAATATTCTACTGTAACCAAAGAGGCATCGATACAGAAACTGCTGTTGCACTGATCATCAATGGATTTGCAAAAGAGGTGATGAACCAACTACCCATGGAATTTGCAGTAGAAGCCCAGAAGCTGCTTGCAATTAGTTTGGAAGGTAGCGTGGGTTAATAATTAAAATAAAGACAAATAGACCATATGTTAAAGATTGAAAATCTACAAGCAAGAATTGAAGAAAAAGAAATTTTAAAAGGAATCAATCTCGATATCAAACCTGGTGAGATACATGCCATAATGGGACCAAACGGTTCTGGAAAAAGTACTTTGGCTTCTGTGTTGGCAGGACGTGAAGATTATGAAGTAACAGGTGGTTCTGTTGATTTCATGGGAAAGAATCTTTTGGAGATGGCTCCGGAAGACCGTGCCAAAGAAGGATTGTTTTTGGCTTTTCAATATCCAGTAGAAATACCAGGAGTAAGCACCACCAACTTCATGAAGGCTGCTGTTAACGAGAAAAGAAAGTACCTAGGTGAACCTGCTTTAGATGCTGCACAATTCCTCAAAATCATGAAAGAGAAAATGAAGTTGGTTGAAATTAACCAATCGCTATTATCTCGTTCATTGAATGAAGGCTTTTCTGGTGGTGAAAAGAAAAGAAACGAAATCTTTCAAATGGCGATGCTGGAACCAAAGCTTGCAATTTTAGATGAAACTGATTCTGGACTGGACATTGACGCACTTAGGATTGTAGCCAATGGAGTAAATCAACTTCGTACAAAAGACAATGCATTCTTGGTTGTAACACACTACCAGCGTCTGCTTGATTATATCGTACCCGATTTTGTTCACGTACTTTATAACGGAAGGATTGTACGTTCCGGCACCAAAGAATTGGCATTAGAGCTTGAAGAAAAAGGATATGATTTTATCAAGGCAGAAGTGGAAGCAAACAACGCGTAAACAGAAAAGTGAAATTGAAAATCATGGAGGCAACAACGCTATTACAAAATGCATTTGACAAGCAAATAAACAGCTCAGATAGTCTGGGTGTTTTTCATGCTGATAACTGGAGAAACTTTTCTTCATGGGGACTACCCGCCATTAAGCATGAAGAATGGAAATATGCAAGAATCAGAAATGTCTTCAACGATAAAATGATTCTTAATGAACCTACTCCGATAAATGCAGAAAGCATAAAACCGCATTTACTTAAAGGCAACCTTTCAAACAATGCCATCGTCTTCGTTAATGGCATTTACAATACAACGCTAAGCAGCATTTCAGAATCAGCAACCATTATTGAGGTGAAACCCTTATCTGTGGCTGCAGAGGATGAGGACGCGGCTTTTGTAAAAGCGCATCTTGGACATAGTCAACAATACCACCCAGATGGTATAAACGCGCTAAATGCAGCATTTGCTTCAAGTGGCGTGTACATCAAAATAAAGAAAGGTAAAAAAGTGGAGCAGCCTGTTGTTGTTTACCACATCACAGATACCACCACTGGATTCATGTTCAGTCAGCCTCGCATCTTGGTAAATGCAGAAGCCGCATCAGAAGTCGTTTTACTCGAAACCTATATTAAGTTGGGCAGTAACGAGAGTTTGACCAATGAGGTATTTGAAATCTGCGCTGCACAAGATGCTAACGTCAATTACATTAAAATACAGAACGAAGGGGCAAATGCCAATCATGCTGGTACCACCCATATTCGACAGCTCGAAAAATGTGTTACACATGCAGTAACACTCACGCTAAGTGGCAAGTTGGTGAGAAACAACCTCAACATGGTGATGGAAGCAGCAAATAGTGAAAGTCACCTGTACGGATTGTACTTATTAAATGGCGAGACCCTGGCCGATAACCATACCATCGTAGATAACCAGCAACCCAATTGCCAGAGCAATGAGTTGTATAAAGGCATCATGGATGAAAAATCAACAGGCGTTTTCAATGGTAAAATTTTTGTTAGGCAGGATGCGCAAAAAACCAATGCCTATCAATCGAACAAAAATATACTTATTGGCGAAAATGCATCAGCAAATACAAAACCCCAGTTGGAAATTTTTGCAGACGATGTAAAATGTTCCCACGGATGTACTGTTGGTAAGCTCGACCAAGATGCTTTGTTCTATTTGAAAGCACGTGGTATCTCTGAGCAAAATGCAAAGGCCTTATTGCTCCATGCATTTGCAATTGACATACTTGATCAAATCAAAAATGAAGAAATCAGGGACTATGCTGATAGACTTATTTCTGAACGCTTATCCTATGATTTTTAACCAATGAGCAACCCAACTTCATACGATGTAGCCACTTTAAGGAACCTGTTTCCCATCCTTCATAGAAAGGTAAAGGGTAAGGATCTGGTGTATTTTGACAATGCAGCTACATCGCAGAAGCCAATACAAGTAATAGATGCGCTGGTGCATTATTATACCCATTACAATGCAAACATCCATCGTGGATTGCATACGTTGGCAGACGAAGCAACTGCAGCCTACGAAGCCGCAAGAGTAGCAGTTCAAGAATTCATTGGCGCAGCAAACCACGAAGAAATTATTTTCACCAAGGGTACTACAGAAAGTATCAACCTCGTAGCAAGGTCCTGGGGTTCTTCATTTCTGCAAAAAGGAGACGAAATCATCATTTCTTCCTTGGAACACCATGCCAATATTGTCCCCTGGCAAATGATTGCACAAGAAAAAGGAGCCATCCTCAAGGTGATTCCCATAGACGATAATGGTATTTTAGACATGGTCGCTTATCGCAACATGTTGAGCGACAAAACCAAGTTCGTTTCGATAATACATGTTTCCAATGCCTTAGGCATTATCAATCCAGTTGAAGAAATCATTACACTGGCGCACGAAAAAAATGCTTTGGTCTTGCTTGATGGTGCACAATCCAGTGTGCATTTGGATATCGATGTAAAAAAACTCGACTGCGATTTTTATGTATTCTCTGGACATAAAACATACGGACCAACTGGAGTTGGCGTACTTTATGGCAAAAAGGAATTGTTAGAAAAGATGCCCCCTTTTTTAGGTGGTGGTGAAATGATTAAGGAAGTGACTTTTGAGAAGACAACCTACAATGAATTGCCATTTAAGTTTGAAGCAGGCACACCCAATATTGCGGATGTCATTGTAATGAAGCCAGCTCTTGACTTCATCAACAAATATGGCAAAGCAAACATAAGAGCTCACGAAGAAG